>JACPLS010000011.1 GCA_016186375.1 Candidatus Pacearchaeota archaeon | reverse complement strand
TGACGAACTGGACAACTTTGGCTTTTCTCTCTTCAATAAGTTTTTCTTCTTCTGTTTTAATTTGACCTTCTGTTGTATTATCAGCCATATGAAAGAGCATTGAATAATAGATATTTAAAGGTTATTGATTGATTTTATATTTTAATACTCTCGATTAAATAATTGACAAAATCTGTAAATTTGTAAGTTGTTTGTGACAAGCATTCAGTAATTGAAAAAGATTGTGATGATTATGGCGTAACTTCATTATCATCCATAGAAACGTTCAGTCTTCCTTGCTGATTACGTTTTATTCTTTTTATTTTTCTATTATCAAGAACTCCGGAATAAATTTCGGAGCGTGCTCGGAGTTCTTGAACACCTCGAAAATTGTGTTTGCTATCTCTCGAGTTAAAACTGGGAGTTTGCGCAAACACAATTTTCTCAGTATCAAAGAATTAAATTATTCCCATGCGAATAATTTAAATAAACTCTTTTCCAAGAAGAGATATGAAAGAGTTAAAATTAAAGTCATCTATGATGAGAAAAAACAGATATTTATTGCTGGATGCGGAAAGTAAGGAGAGTGTGGAGAAGGCAATATTAGATTATATAGGCATATTGGGATGGGCAAAAGCTGCCCCTTTTTTTGTTGAAGAAAAGGGGAGAAATATTATTTTGGCTATTGACCGAGGTTCGGTAAATGAAGTAAGAGGAGCTTTTGAATTATCTCAACATAAGATTAATGTTAAGAAAGTTTCTGGAACATTGAAGGGATTGAAGAATTAATTAAAGCTTCGAAAGCTTTAATTATGTGCTTTTCTTTTACATTATATGAAAAAAAGAAGTGATATAACAGGGCAATTTCAATTATCTTTTGGCATGATTTTTTCAATAATGATAATTATTGCAACCTTGGCTATTGCAGGATATGTAACAATTAAATTCTTGAATTTGGAGAACAACATATCATGTAAACTTTTCTTTGATGATTTACAAAAGAAAATTGATAAGGCATGGTATGAAGATTTTAGCTCTTCGACTTATAGTAATAAAGTTCCTAGAGGAATAGATAAAATATGTTTTGGCAATTCAACACAAAAAGCCCAAAATGAGGGAGACCAGAAAATTCTTGATGAAATTGAATTTTATGCTAAAAAAGACAGCAATTTATTATTCTATCCTTTAAATGGATGTAAGCAAGACGAATTTACTTTTCAAATTAAACATGTTAAAATAGATGGCTTCTTTTGTTCTGAATCTAAAAGTGGAAATATTAATATTAAGTTAAATAAAGGAATTAGCGATGCTCTTGTAAAATTGAGTGAATAGGATAGTGTGAAACAATGAAAAAAAGAGTTAAGAAATGGGAAAAATAAAATACATTTATGTTGATGAAAGTGGAGATTTAGGAGCCTTTGGCTCCAAATATTTTACAGTAGTAGCTATCGTTGTAGATGATACTAAAACTCTGGAAAGAATAATTAAGAAGGTAAGACAAAGAAAATTAAAGAAGAGTATTAAACAATTATCAGAAATAAAGGCTAATAATTCGAATAGACTTATAAGGGAATATATTCTTAATATTGTGAAAAAATCTCAATGTCAAATTTTTGCAATCGTTGTGGACAAAGAGCAAATAGCTAAACATTTATTTGAAATTAAAAATGAGCTTTATAACTATTTGTGCGGAATATTAATGCAAAAATTAAATATCTTAGATGGCAAGGGTATTATTACAATAGATAAAAAATATACTAATACCCTTTTGAGAGAGGATTTTAACAGATATATAACTAATAAGCTGAGAGAAACTAATAAAGACCTTAAAATTGAAATAAAACATAAAGATTCTTTCGCTAGTAATGAATTGCAGGTAGTTGATTTTGTTGTTTGGAGCATTAATAGAAAACTCAATTTAGGAGATGACTTTTATTACAAAATTATTGAAGAAAAAATAGTGAATAAGGAGGATATGTTTTTATGGAAACCAATAAAATAAAAAATGTGGACCCAAACGAAACATTTGGTGCACCTCAAGGTACACGTCTCTTATGTTTGGACTTACCCACAAAAACTTATAAGTTTATAACATATATAAACTTTTCTATATATAGAAATTTAGAAAATGAAAAACAAAAAAGGATTTGAATTCAGCTTTAATTGGATATTTGCTGTAATTGTAGGGGCTGTAATAATGTTTTTAGCAATTTATGGAACAACACAATTAGTTAAACAAGAAAGAAAGATTTCTGACACAGAAGCTGGAAAACAACTCGGAATTATTTTAAATCCCTTAGAGACTGGAATAGAAAGCGGAAAAATAAGCAAGATAACATTTCCACTGGAAACTAGAGTTTTTAATAAATGCCTAAGTTCTGGAGGAAGTGCGGGAGAAAGAGCTTTCGGAATTCAAGAAATTAGTGTTTCAACAAAATCAGGAATTGGAAAGGATTGGGAGAATCCTGGAATTCCAAGTTCTTTTTACAACAAATATATATTTTCAAGCAGTACAATTGAAGGAAAAGAGCTTAATATTTTTTCTAAACCGTTTTATATGCCTTTTGAAATTGCTGATGCTCTTTATATTACCCCAAGAAGAGAAGAATATTGTTTTGTAAATCCCCCTATTGATATAGAAGATGAGATAATAAAATTGAAACCTCAAAATATTAATGTTAGTATTGATAATAAATATTGCAAAAAAGGAGCAATAATTGTTTGCTTTGGTAAATCTGGATGTGACATTGATGTTAATTTAGAAGCTAGAAGCGTTAAGAAAGATGGACAGAGAATTTATTTTGAAGATGATGAAGAAAATGTACTTCTTTACGGAGCAATATTCTCTGATAGAGGCATTTATGAATGCCAAATAAAGAGGCTAATGAAAAGAGCATCTGAACTTGCCTCTTTGTATGAAGCTAAAAGCATTAGCCTTGGCCCTAGAGGTTGTAGCTCTGGTTTAGAACAAGAGATGGCTCAATATGCTAATATTACAAAGAATTTGAATAAGACAGAAGATTTAACTGAAATAAAAATCTTATCTGATGAAATAAGGAGGAGAAATGAAGCACTTTTATGCAAGCTATTTTAATGAAAATGATAAAAGGAAAGGGCAATTGAAGATTCAAGAGATGGCCTTTGTCTTAATCGCGATCATGATATTTTTTGCCATAATTGCTCTATTCTATTTTTCTATAAGAGTGCAGAATTTGAAAGGCTCTGTAGAAGAACAAAGGGATGATGAAGCTAAAGCACTGGTTAGGAAGCTAGTTGAAAGCCCTGAATTTTCATTGACAACAGAAGAATGCAGTAGCTGTATAGATTTTGATAAAGTTATGGCTTTGAAAGAAAGAAAAGAATACCAAGGTTTTTACCCTGTTGATTATTTATCCATCAAGGTTATTAATGCTAGTAATGAAAGAGAATGCACTAGAGAAAATTATCCTGCCTGTGATATTTTAACATTGATAAAGAAAAAAGATGATTTTGGAACTCCTATAGGGGCTTTTGTTGCTCTCTGCAGACAAGAGTTTTTTGGGCAGGACAAATATATTAAATGTGGGCTAGGGAAGATTTATGCTTCTGGCAAGGAGATAAAATGGGCAATATATTCATAAAAAATAAAAAGCAGAGAAAAGGACAGGAGGAAATTGTTGGATTTGTATCAATAGTGCTAATTGTAAGTTTTATTTTTTTAATATTTTTAGGGATAAGCCTTAGAAAAGGTCCAGAATTTAAAAAAGAAAGCAAGGATGTTTCAATGTTTTTGGAAAGCGCGATGGAATATACAACTGATTGCGCTGATGGGTATGAACCAAATTACATGTCATTGAGAAGAGCGATAAAAGGATGTTATGAAGGAAAAAAATGCGCTGGAAGTTATGAAGGTAGAGAAGCTTGTAATATAGCAAATGAGACATTGAAAGAGATGATAGATTTAAGCTGGCGAATAGGTGGTGAGAGGGCCATTAAAGGATATATATTTAATTCAGAATATGGCTTAAATTCCAGCTCTGGAGAAAAAGACTCTGAAAAGATATTAATAATTGAAAGCGGAAATTGTTCCTCTGGTAACATTGCTGGAGCAGAGAATTTCTTCTCTGCTTATCCTGGAAAGATAAGTTATTCTTTGAGTTTGTGCTTTTGAATTTATTTTTTAGTTGAATTAACATAGAATTTTCTTTACAAATCTCTATAAAAGAAATGCCTTTAAAATTATACAAGTCTTTGAACACCTCTTTCCCTTTTTCATAATGAGAAAAGGCGATTTTAGTCTATAAATCTATCCACAACCATACACAAGTTCCGAAATAAGAATAGATGTTAATAATTTCCATTAAAAAACACAATTCGAAATATATATATATAGGTGAATTCTTTTATTTTTGAGGCTTTAAAACCGGATTTGTTGATTTAAAGTTTCAAAATTGTAAGTTTGAAAATGAAATATATGAAAGGAGGTGATAAAATGGATAG
>JACPLS010000093.1 GCA_016186375.1 Candidatus Pacearchaeota archaeon | reverse complement strand
CCCAAAATGTCATAATGAGATGGAATTTATCATGTATTGCAAGAAACCTCCACCAATTGATAAATCAAAAATAACTGTTTGGTTAGAAATGCAACGATTGTCTTAGCGGAGCTGCCCGAAGGGCATTAACTTGTTTGAATTAGTGCATTTTTTTAGAAAAGATTTTAATGTTCCGGTTATACTAAAGAATGTTGGTTTAGAAGAAGTCGCTGGGTTAAAGAATTATGGTTTTTCTGAATATACCTCGGACGAATTTTGGAATGAAGACTGTAAATATGATGATCAGACTTTCCCTCAAAGGATTTTTAAAATTGAAGATCTTCTTGCTTTAAAAGGGCATAAATACGCTTCGCTTCGGAGAAAATTAAGAAGATGTGTGGATATTGAAACTCGTCTTTATTCAAATGAACATGATTTTAAATATGTTAGACAATTATTGCAAAAACAAGATGAACATATGGCTGGTGAGGTATATGCCTCTCAACGTCTCTTTTTGAGTTTGCCTCAAACCGAGAACACAACTTCTCTTGTTTTTTTATATAATACTAGAATTGTTGGGTTCAGTCTTTTAGATAGAATTTCATCAAAGTGTGCTGGACTTAACGGACTAATTTACGACTCTTCAATTAGGGAACTTTCAGCGCATATTGTATTTGAATCTGTAAGTAGTGCTTTTACTTCAGGATATAGTTATATTAATCTTCAAGGTTCGGAATATCCAGGTCTTGATTTTTGGAAACGAATGTTTAATCCTGAAATTTCTATTGAGAAAATTCATTTAATTTATCGCTAGTGGCTTTTGGTTTCACGTCTCTCAATTTTATGAATTTATAATGTGCGTCTTGCGCAGGCTGATTGCAAATAGAGCAAGTAGATTTAAGCGTGTAGACTTTTTCATGGTTGTTGGAACATTGTTTGAGTTTCATTAATAGTTAAATCTCCTTTCATATTCTTTATGTTTCATCCATTCAAGAATAATATTTAAAATCATTATTTCGTTTTCTGCTATAGTATATAATAATCTCCAGGCATTAGGAAGATCATATTTCCATAAATTCGTTATAGGATACTTATCAGTATATTCTTTTGGCCAGAGTTTTTTGGGGACTTTAATTCCACAAGAAGGTATTTCTTTAATATCTTTTATTGCACGAGTAATGAATTTGTATAGTTCTTTATCTTCAAATTTTCCTTCTTCCAGTGATTCATATTCGTTTTCTATTTTTTCATTTATGAAAGTTACTTTAGTTGGTTTGTCATTCATCTGAGCTTTACTCCTTTTGATAGAACCTTCTTTATCAATTCAGGATTGTATATCCAAATGATACAACCATCTTTATCTATCATTATTTTTCCTGATTGTTTTAGATAATCTATTATTGTAAGAAATGTTTGATACATCATTTTTTTTGGGAGTTTATTCCATAATTGATATTTACCACATTCTTGGCTGTATTTTTGTATTGTTCTTTCTACCATCAATACTGATTCAAGAGTCGGGCTGTGTAATTGAGAGTTTTGTGATTTCATATTATATAACTATATATAATACAAGTATTTAAGCTTTTGCATATATTAATTTTCTTAATATTTTTATTACTCTTTTATTTCAAAAATAGCTTTTTTGTCTTTGGCTCGATTTTCTAATTCTTTAAGAGCAGATGAGATTTTGTGTTCTGCTTCTTTGAAGTCTTTGGCTGTGGCCGAGATTGAGAATTTTGATGACCCGAGGTAACGAATGTCTAAGCCCGGGATAGAGAGGATTTCTTTTATATCCTTTATAGCTGAAGGAGCAGAAGATTTCAGGATAAATATGTTTTTAATTATTTTTTCTTTTTCTTCTTTTTCTGCGAGCATTACTGTCAATTTTTTTATCTGTTCTTTTGAAAAATATTTTTCTAATAATTTTGGATCTGACCTTGATTCATCCAAGAAAATTGTTATTACATAATCTTCTTTTATTTTTGTTATTATTTCTTCCGGATTTTGAACTAAATTTTTAAGCATGCTAAAAAGGGTTTTTTCTTTTTTATATTGTTCTTCTACTTGCTTACGCTCTTTGGCAGTTACTCTTCGAAGGCTTAATTGTATATTTCCAGGAGTTATTTTCATTACTTTACATACTATAAGCTTATTTGGAGCTACATAGGCACGCAGGTTTCTGATTCTGCCAGCGGCTACTTCCGACATTACCATGCTTCCTTCTCCATTTCCTTCTATTTTTAAGAAGATAGTAGTGCCTTCTATATTTTTAACCTTGCACATTACTATATCTTGTTCTTTTATTATCATAGAACTTCCTTTACTGGAGCGTAAATTTTAGCCTTGCCACCCATAGTTTTTAAGAGCAAATAGTTGCATTTTAGGCATTTTATTTTATTTGACGATTTACCAAATATGATTTGTTTGCTTTTACACCTTGGACATGAAATTTTTAAAAATTTACTTGTTAATGGCTTTTTCATTGATTTAATAAGAAATGGAGGGATTTTAAAGATTTGGATTTGTTAAATTTATTTTATTTCGATAGAAACTTATACTTTTATGGTTTCTATATCTAGGACTTTTCTTAATTCTTGAATAAAGAGCTCTTCATGTGCTCTCAATATAAGACAACCTGCCGCATTTGGGTGACCTCCGACTTCTCCCCCTATTTGAACAATAACTTTGTTTAAAACTTCACGAACATTTAACCCTTCTTTTCCAGCAATTCTAGCCGATACTTTTATTTTGTCCTGATTGTACGCAAGAGTTACTATAATAGTCCCTTCTTCATATATAGGAGAGCGGGAGATTATAGAAGCTACTGTCCCGATAATTGTATCCTTAATTTGATCTCTAGCATTGATAATCTCATAATTTTTGCCTGTTATTTTCTCTGAATCAGAAATAAAACGTAAAGCTGAAACTAGATGCTGTTTGTATTCAATATATATCTTTTCTGCTTCTTCATGGCATTTTTTATTCCCTAGGCAAAATCCGAGTGAGACTTCCGGGCGGTCCATTCTACTACATGCGTTGATAAGGGCTGAGAGTTCCCTGGCATCTTCTAATTTGTTGAAAAACTTTACTAAGTAAAGATTTCCTATTAAGTCCGAGATGTTTTTTTGTTTAAAACAACGGAGCATAATTGCGGTAGTTAAAGAAGACATTTCTTCCTCTGTTAATTCATAAAGTGCTTTGAATCTTCCATTTTCTTTTGGAATGTTAGTCTCTTTTAAAAGTTCAAGGACATTTTTATATGAACCGCTTACATTTGGAATATACGGATTTGATGAATATTCTAATGTTTTATCAAGTGGGCGAGTTGAGGGGTATAACAAAATGCCTTTTTTTATTATTGTCTCTGAATCTTTGATAATTTCATCATAAGTTTTTCCTATGTTTTTTTCAAGTACATCTCCAACCATTCCTATTATTGCCAGAGGGGCAAGGTCTTTATTTTCAGAAGAGAGAGATTTAGCAAAAAGATAACATAAACCGGCGGTGGAAACTATTTCTGCATTATCTAAATGAGGATTAATCATTTTGATATTTTCGGGGATTTCTTGGACAATTTCGTGGTGATCAATTATGAAGACAGGAGTTTTTTTCTTTTTTAAATAATTTAGACTTCCAGATGCTAAATCGAGAAATATCAATATATGGTCTTCAGGAAGAGATTCAATAAATGATTCTTCCAATCCTTTTATTATTTGTAAAGAGAATTTTTTTTTCCAGCGCTGGAGAACGCGGGAAAATATAGATGCAGAGGTAATGCCATCTGTATCATAATGGCTAATTACTTTAATAGGTTTTTGTTTACTAAGAAGATCTATTTTATCAATTACGGATTTTATTTTTTGCAACATAAAGCCTCTTTTTTATTCTCTTAAATACTCTTTTCTAATTTTTTTACTTTCCAAAGTGTTTTTGATAGGGATCTTTTTGATGTGTGATCGTGTTTATTCTTTGCAATATGCTTTCCTAGGGCTTCGACTTTTTTTAGAAAAATAGATTTTTCTGATACAGGAATAAGATTATGACTTTTTATCATTGTGGATATTTTTTTCCCAAGCAATTTGGCTTTAGGTATTCCGTATTTATCTCTTAGAATAAGACCGATTTTTGCTGGAGAATTTCCTTCATTATGTAGACCTAAGATTATTTTATCAAGTTCTGCTGGCTTTATTTTTAACCAATCTGGCTTTTCTGTTTTAATTTCTTCTTTCTTTTCATCTGTCATAGGTTTTTTTGGAAGAGAAGTATTAAAAAGCTTGTGGTTGTCTGAAATTACATGAATTTATAGAAATATGGAAAATTTATAGCATTTGGAGAACCGTCTTTTTTTGCTTTCTATATGAAAAATATCATTTTTATTTTCAACTTGTGAGAGAAGTGTTTAATGAATAAAAAAAATTTTTTCTGGACAATAAGCAATTTTTAAGAATAGATTTATATAATATGATGATTAGACTGTATGTTCGGTATTTGCTTCTCAAAAGGGCGAATATATGAATATTATAAAATTGAATATATAGATAGCGATATTAAAGTAGATAGGATAAGGAGAGAAGAAGGATTAATAGGAAAGATACTTAGTTAGGATTGATATGAATCTTGACCACCATAGGGATTATGAAGATAACCCTGATTAGTTCAGACCGGGTGATACTTTGTTTGGAAGGGTATTTGGAGAGTTGAATGAGAGAAGTAGGAAAACATAATTTTAAAAACCCCTTATTCCAGCAAGACTTAAGATGGGAAGAATAAAGTCATTAATGGTAAAGAGAGCGGCTAAGCAGCTTTTAAGTGAAGAGAATACTGCATTTACTTCTAGTTTTGAACGTAATAAAAAGCTTTTGGGAAACATGATGCCGAGCATGCCGATTAGGAATAAAGTAGCAGGTTACATAGCAAGGTTAATTAAAATGAAATCAAAGGTAAGGAAGCCTAAAGCAGTAAAAGAAGTTCCAGATGAGAAAGAGAGATATTATTAAATTATATGGACGTCTAGTAGTCATATTGAATTTTGTCAGGAATTATCCAATGGGCAATTTTTAAAAACAAGTAATTCAGACAACAGAATTGTCCATAACTATCTTTTCTTTAACAATTTATCTAATTTATTCTTGACTCTTGAGAGTTCTTCCCTTATTTTTTCCAGTTCCCTTAATTTTTTCCTGTTTAAGATAAAGGCAATAATTTGAAAAATTATTGTTAGAAGGATTACAATTCCAATAGCTTGTAGCCAAGAGCCGAGGGTTCCTATTTTAGCTAGAAGATTAACAATTTCTTCGTTTACCATATCTGTTGCCATAATTGCTTTAGATAAATATTACTTATTAATCTTTCTTTTTGCAACAACAGGCTTAAAAAGCTCTTTAATTTTCTAGAATTGGCTGCATAGCTCAGTTGGTTAGAGCGCGGCTCTCATAAGGCCGAGGTCCCGAGTTCAATTCTCGGTGCAGCCATTTTTTATTTGTGGGAGGATTTATTAATGCCCAGTTCTTTAAATAGTTATGAAAAGTGGTGATGCTCTGTATAAAGACAGAACATTTGTTCGTATTAGGAATATACTTGCCTTATTAGATATTGTACTTGCTGTTCTTATAATATTTTCAGCTAGATTACTAGGAGATATTCCTTTTGGAAGAGGAGCTTTGGCTTTTGGTTATGGAATGCTCACAATTACTTTAATTTTGAAGCTATTACAGAAATGGTAAGCAAATAATTAAAAGCTCTTAGACATTAGTCTTTTTATGGATAAAGAAGACTGTGTTTTTTGCAAGATTGCACAAGGAAAGATTAAATCAGAAATTATAAAGGGTAGCAATAACTTTATCGCGATTAGAGATATTCATCCAAAGACCGAAGGGCATACTTTAATCATACCAAAGAAACACTATGTGACATTATTAGATATAAACAATTCTTTGGGAGAGGAATTATTGCAATTTATGAAAGAAGTTGCGTTTGACCTTATGAATAAGAAACTCGGAGATGGTTTCAATATAATTATGAACAACTTGCAGCCTGCAGGGCAGGTTGTCGAACATGCCCATATTCATATTATTCCGAGAAAAGAAGGCGACAGGTTTAAATCGCCGGTTTAATATCTTATGAATAAAATGGTGAAAATCACTACTATATTAGATAATTTTTATTAAGATAACTTTAAAAATAGTTAATATTTATTTATAAAATGGCAAAAATAAATGAGAATTATGATAGACTTCCAGCAAGTTATTTATTTTCTGAGATTGCAAAAAGGACAAAGGCATATCAGGAAAGTCATCCAGGGGTTAGAGTTATGAGATTAGGGATAGGTAATACGACAGAGCCTCTTACTCCTACTGTAATAAATGGTTTAAAATTAGGAGTTGAAAAATTGGCAGATGTAAAAACATATACTGGTTATGGAGAGGAACAAGGAAATAAAAGATTAAGACAGGCGATTGCTGAAGATTATAAAGGAAGAGGAGTAGATATTGATGCTTCTGAAGTATTTGTAAGTGATGGTGCTAAATGCGACACAGCAAATATACAATCAATTTTTGGACTTGAAAATATTGTGGCGGTTCAAGATCCTGCTTATCCTGTTTATGTTGATACAAACATTCTATCTGGAAGAAATGTTCTATATATGCCTTGTCCAGAAGAAAATAACTTTTTTCCCTTTGTTCCGAATCAGAAAATTGACTTGATTTATTTGTGTTCTCCAAATAACCCGACAGGGGCAGTGGCAACGAAAAAACAACTAAGTGGATTTGTGGATTTTGCAATTCGGAATAAAGCAGTGATTATTTATGATGCTGCTTATTCTTCTTTTATAAGGGATGAAAATTTACCAAGAAGTATTTACGAGGTAGATGGTGCTAAGGAGTGTACAATAGAAGTTAACAGTTTTTCTAAATCGGCTGGTTTTACTGGTGTGAGATTAGGTTGGACAGTTGTTCCTTTTGATCTTAGTGTTGAAGGTGTTGAACCTAGAAAAATAAATGCGATGTGGAATAGAAGACAAACAACATTTTTTAATGGAGCTTCAAATATAGTTCAAGAAGGTGGGTTAGCAGCACTAACACCTGAAGGACAAGAAGAATGCCAAAAAATTATTGACTATTATATGGGAAACGCAGATATAATTAGAGAAGGTTTAACAACAAAAGGATTAGTAGTTTACGGTGGAGTTAATGCACCTTATTTATGGATGAAAATACCCAATAATTTAAAATCATGGGACTTCTTTGATAAAATGTTAGAAGAAGCACATGTTGTAGGAACTCCTGGATCGGGATTTGGACCTGGCGGAGAAGGATATTTTAGATTAAGCGCTTTTGGACATAGAGAAAACGTTATAGAGGCTATTGGTAGTATAAAAGAAAATTTAACAATATAATATGGGAGACAAAGAGACATTCAATTATAGATTACAAGAATTACGTTTAAATGTTAATTCGTTAAAAGAAGTCAGAGTTCATGTTCCCCAACTTAATCAAGGTTCTTTAAATGGAACAAATTTACATATAATTCCGAACGAACAAGGAAAACAAGGTTCTTTACAAATTTATGCAGCGATTTCTACCAATGATGGTTATATTGGTCTACAAGAGGCAATGAGAGGTTTAGAAATATTTGGTCAAGAATTTAGGGAAGAAGCGAGAACAAATCCTAGAAAACATCCCAATATAGAATTATTAGAAAGAATTGTTGAGTTGAAAGATAGACTAAGGGTTGATGTAATAAGAAATTATGAATTCAAACCGATACCCTATTATATTCATGAGGCTCTCCCTTCTATAATTGAGAAATTTGGAACTCCATTTCATATATATGATGAACCTGGAATAATATCAACAGGGAGGATGCTAAATCAAGTATTTTCTTGGGTTCCTATGGTACATGGTCAAGGATTTAGAAATTACTTTGCTGTTAAGGCACTTCCAAATCCAAGAATACTTGAAATATTAAAACGTGAAGGAATGGGTGCTGATTGCAGTTCCTATACAGAATTGAAAATTGCCGATGCTGTTGGTTTTAAGGGAAAAGAAATGATGTTTACTTCAAATGATACGCCTGAACATGAATTTCGCTATGCGAAAGACTTGGGAGCGATTATTAATTTTGATGATTTGACTCATATAGATTTCTTCTTAAAGCATGTTGGAGACCTTCCTGAACTTGTTTGTTGCAGATATAACCCTGGTGAATTAAAAGAGGGGAATTCTATTATTGGAAGTCCTACAGAGGCAAAATATGGATTTACAAGAGAACAATTATTTGATGGATATAGGAAATTAAGAGAAAGAGGAATAAAGAGATTTGGATTACATACAATGGTTGCTTCTAATGAACTTAATCCAGATTACTTTGTAGAAACTGCAGGGATATTATTTGGAACAGTTAGAGATTTATCAAATGAATTGAACATTAAATTTGAATTTGTTAATATGGGTGGAGGTATAGGAACACCTTATAAACCTGAACAGAAGCCCATAGACTTATCCAGACTTGTAAATGGCATATTTGATTGTTATCATAGATCAATTGAAAGTCAAGGACTTTCTCCTATTAGAATTTTGATGGAGAATGGAAGATTTATTACAGGTCCTCATGGATATTTGGTTTCAAAAGTTTTGCATGTTGCAAAAAAACACAAAGATTATGTTGGTTTAGATGCTTGCATGGCAAATTTGATGAGACCTGCGATGTATGGAGCTTATCATGAAATTACAGTATTGGGAAAAGAGAAATCAGAAAGAAATTACATTTGTGATGTTTCTGGCTCTTTATGTGAAAATAACGATAAATTTGCTATAAATCGTTCACTTCCGGAGGTTAAAGAAGGAGACTTTGTCGTTATACATAACACTGGAGCTCATGGACATTCTATGGGTTTTAATTATAATGGAAAGTTAAGAAGTCAAGAACTTTTGTTTAAAGTTGGTGGTGACGTAGAATTAATAAGGCGAGCAGAAACACCTGAAGATTATTTTAGTACTTTAAATTTTAATGGTTCTAGATTTTCTAGTTTGGCCAGTATTTAGAATAAGTTTTATAAAGGTTTTAAGAATTTAATATTTTTTATTAAAACTTTCCTTCAGCAATTGCCTATTTACTTCTTCCCTTTTCATATTAAATGAAAAAATTCTTTTCCACAGAGGCTTATTTTCCTTTTTATTGCATAAAGCGAGGCTTAAATTATGGATCTCCCTAGAGAAAGAGGATTTTTTATCATATAAAGAAACAGGGACTCTAGTGAATAATGCCCGGCCGTGAATTTTGTTTTCAGTAAAACTGGCAACAACTGGAATTGCCAGAGTTTCTTCTATTTCTCTAATGCTGATTTCATGCTTTGGATCTTTGATTTTATTAAGCATTATTCCATTTATCCGGAGACCTCTTTGTTTTGCCAATTTTGCGGCTTTCATTGAGCAGCTGAGGGTTGGATAATCCGGGGTAGAAACAATAAATAAATTGTCAGATGCTAACATAGCAGAAAGGACTTCTTCATTTAAGCTAGGAGAGGAGTCAATTATAATGAAATCATAATCATTTCTTATATTATTAATCCTGTTTTTTAGCTTAAGTGTGTTGATTTTTTTTTCATATACATAACTTCCAGCTACCACATCAACTCCATACCTGTTGTATGCGGCTGTTTTCATCCTTGCTCTTCCTTCAAGGACATCGTGAATTGTTTTTTCAGGCAACAAGATATCCATGTGAAGGCCCAGATTTGGGGCAGAGTAATTTGCGTCAATTAATAATATTTTTTTTCCACAATTATTTACAAGGTCAGCAGCGAGAGATGCAGCTATGGTTGTCTTTCCTACACCTCCTTTTATGGAAACTATTCCTATTACCTTTCCCATGAAGTGAATAAGGAAAGGCTGTTTAAAAGAGTTTCTGAAGTGTAAGGGAGGTAATTTTTATATCGACTTATTCTTGATGTGCAGTTCCTCGCTTTCTCTGCGGTCTTGTTTGTTGCGATAAGTAAAATGGACCTACCGAGATGTGATAACCTCTACAGTTAGGTTTTTAATTAGAATGGATTAATGATTATTTGCTAGCAAGAGACTTAAGTTTTTCAGCTAAATTTTTATAGTATTCTGGTCCCTTTCCCAATCTTGCAAGTAATGCGTCAACTATGATTGTCTGAGCACAAGTAACAAATACATTTTTATCTCCTGGAAGTTCCTGCCAAGTTAACTTTGTTCCATCAAAATCGCCTAATGGTTCTCCATTCAAGATAAGATTATAGTAGCTTAAACAAGATTTTGAAGCATATAGTGCCAACGCATTATCCAACATTGGAAATGGTCTTTCAAATAAAATGAGTCTTTTTTGTTTTTGAAATATCGTTAAGTCGGTGATTCCATAAACCTGTCCTTCCCTCAGCGCTTCATTTTCGAAAAAATATCGATCAGACAAGAAATAATTATCAGTATTCCTTAAGTGTCCAACTGTCAATGTACGACCGCAATTTCCAAGTATTGAACCATTCATTCCAACAATTTCATATTTACTACAATTGATTTTTGTCATAAAATTACAGCCCATAAAGGATTATTTAAACATTTGCTCAATGTAAAAAAAACAAGTTATCATTTATCTAATCTTTAAAATAATGGACCTGCCGAGAATCGAACTCGGATCTCACCCATGCCATGGGTGCATATGAAACCATTCTACCACAGGCCCAAACAATAATATTTTATATAAAGAAGTTATAAATCTATGGTTGAGATTTATTTTAATTAATTACTTACCTTATTTTTTCTTTGATTTTCTTCAACAGAGATTGGTATTTGGCAGAAGCTTCGGAGAGTTTTGCTTTGCTTTGTTCTAGAATTTCTATAGACAAGGGACCTTTACCACTGATTGTATTTCTATTTTTAATAACATAATTTTCGGTGTAAACATCATTGAGTTTAGAATAATAATCAATTTGCTCATCCCCACTATTTTGAGGTTCAAATCCATCAATCATAATTTCCATCGGTTTTCCTTTTTTATCAAGAATATCTAACCTGCTGTATCCTGTATTATCAAATCTCTTTTCGTAATATCTAACATTATTACCATCAATTTCTCCTTCGTAAATTAATGTTATAGGGTCTCTGTGAGAAAAAGGCAAATGAGAACAGCTTGTAAAGCTTAAGGCTGACAATGTAAGTGTAGCAGATAAAAGATAATCTCTTATAATTGATTTTATTTTTCTCATTCTTTTAGCTGGAAGACTGAATATATAAGAATTATTGCGATTTGATATTGATTTTATTGTAACAGAATAAAGATAATTGTTGAGATCAATTTTCTTCTATAAAGATATTTAATATTGAAGATGATATCTATGATGAAAGATAGTTTAAATTAATGAAAACTATCAACTTAATAATTAGAGGAGATAATATAATTTTATTGTTATTTTTATAACTTATAACATTTTAAACTATTCTAGTAATAATAATACAGCCATGATTGCTATTCCGAGAATTATTGAGATAATTTGTCCTATTGACCTGCCGATTCTAGTTTCTTTGTGGAGTTCTGGAATTAGATCGCTACCAGCGATATAAATAAATCCTCCAATAGCCAGAGGGATAAGGAGTTTTTGTATTTCGCTAACTAATCCTCCTAACCAAGAAGCTACTAGTGCACCGAGAAGCGCTCCAAGTGCAGTTAGGAAGTTCATTGCAAGGGCTTTAGTTTTTGTAAAGCCTCCGTGTAATAAGACACCAAAGTCTCCTATTTCTTGAGGTATTTCGTGGAGTATTACTGCTATTGTTGTAGCTAATCCGACTGGGATGCTTGCCATATAGCTGGCTGCAATAATCAGACCATCTATGAAATTGTGAAGTGCATCTCCAACTAAATTTGTATAAGCAAAGGGATGTATATGCTCTTTGTTTATTGGCATATGGCAATGTTGCCAATGGATTATTTTTTCAAGACCGAAAAAGATAAGAATTCCTATTAAAATATAAATTGCGCTGTTTAAAGTGTAACCTCCATTCTCCATAATTTCTGGGACAAGATGGATGAAAGCATCTCCCAACAATGCTCCTGCAGAAAAACTAATAAGATATATCAGGGCTAATTTTAGTTTTTCTGTTTTTATAGACAAAGTGACTAGGCCTATAAAAGATATAAGACTCACTAGAATAACACTCACTAACGAATATAATAAGATACTTGCCATTTTAATCATACGGAAAAGGCGTTTTTAAAAGTAATTATTCTTAAGGAAAATAGAAATTGATTTAATCTTAATAATACATTTCATTAGATTAATATAAACTTTTTAAAATAATTTTCATTAATTTGAATTTTGAAATATCTTCAGTATGTTAGAAAATGAATATCGGCGTTTGTCATTTTGGAATAAAACTCAAAGTCTGGCTTTTTTGACCTTGTGGTGTAATATATTTCATCTAATCCTGTCCAGGCTGTAAACCATCCTGCTGGCTCGAGTATTACAATAAGGAAATGAATCAAGAAATTATCTGATTTTAAGGATAGGAAATAAGTTGCCAGAATTATCATTACAATTCCAGCAATTGCCATCAGGAATCCCTTTTTCTTTATATCCTTAATTTCTTTTTCAAGTATTAGAACGTGTTTTTTGAAATGGTCTCTTAATCTTTTTTTGATTAATATTTCATGTTCAAAGTTCCTCTTGTCTCTTGGAAGAATGAACCTTAATTCCAGGCCTTCTTCTTTGTCCCTAGTTGCCTTTTTTGCTTCCAGAAGGAAATCATCAGAAAGGGCTCTTTGAGAATAAGGCCGAGGATCAAAGCTTGAAAATATATCGTCGTATGTATCTAACATGATACTAATTTCTCCTTTTGTTAACAATTCTTGTTTTTCTTCATTCTCTTTTTCAGATAATTTCACCATTTTCGTTTTAGTTCTTAGAAATTTGTTATTTCTTTGAGATTCCTTTTGGGTTTATAGCTCTAATGACGATATAATAAATAAGAGCGCCTATCCAACCTAAAAGGACTATTACGAGGATCCAGATAATTTTTTCCATATCATTTTTAAAATTGCGCTTTGCGCAATCTATTATCATCCAGATCCAAAAAGCGAGTAATAGGACTCCAATTATAATAGCAATTATAATTCCTGCGGCCGCAAATGGCCAAAACCACCACCCAAAAAATGAATTCATCATGTTATAATAAAGAAAAAAGAGTTTTTAAAACTTATGTCCTAGATACTTATTTCACTCTAGTTTTGATAATTTTTCCAAGTTCTAACAAACTTTCACCATTAATAATTTTCTTTAGAATGTCCGAAATTTCTGAAATTTTAATTCTAATTTGTTCAGTAGTATCTCTATCGCGGAGCGTAACTGTATCATCTTTTAATGATTGTTCATCAATTACTATACAGATAGGAGTTCCAATCTCGTCTTGCCTGCTGTATCTTCTTCCTATACTACCAGATTCGTCATAAAAAATATTCCAATCTTTCTTTAGATTAACTTGAATTTCTCTGGCTATTTTAATCATTTTTTCATCTTTAACTATTGGCAGTATAGCTGCTTTTATGGGGGCGAGAAAGGCAGGAAGTTTTAAAACAATGTTCTTTCTTTTCTCATCATAATTATAGGAATTACAGATTAAAGCAAGAAAGACTCTTTCTATTCCAAAAGTTGGTTCTATAACTCTGGGAATTACTCTTTTTTTGGTTTTTTCATCAAATATTTCTAAATTTGTTTTTGATTCTTTAATATGCTGTGTAAGATCATATTGTCCCCTGTTTGCATTTCCTGCTATTTCCTTGCTTCCAAATGGAAATTCAAAATCAATGTCGAAAGTAGCTGAAGAATAATGACTTAATTCAGATTTTTTATGTTCTCTTATTTTTATTTTTTTTGATAAACCTAAATTTTTTAGCCATGATATCTGTTCGGCAAGCCAATATGCATGCCATTCATCAAGTTTTTTCTTATTAAGCATTTCTGAAATTGTTGTATCTTGTAAAGTTTCTTTATTTTTTTCCTGAGTCTCCATATCCAACAATTTTAATTTCAATTTTAGATGTTCTTTGTCGAGCAAAGAACATTTTTTTTCTTCAGGGTGAATAAAAAATTCTATTTCTCCTATTGTAAATTCTCTGCTTCTGAATAGAAAATCTCTAGGAGCTATTTCATTTCTAAAGACTTTCCCTATTTGTAATATTCCGAATGGCAATTGCAATCTTGTAGTTTCACAAATTAATTTAAAATTCAAGAACATTGCCTGAGCTGTTTCTCCTCTTAAATATGCTTCCATTGGGTTTAAAGCACCTATATTTGTCTTGAACATTAAATTTATCTCTCCAAGATTTTCATAATCTCCAGAACATTTTTCACATTTGACTTTTCCAATTTCTGATTTGTCTATTTTTGTTGAATGTTTGCATTTTTTACAAACTACAGCAACATCGACAAAGTTTGCCAAGTGTCCGGATGCGAGCCATGTCTTAGGATGTGAAATTATACTGGCCTCTATTCCTACAACTTTCTCTTTTTGATGAACAAAGTATTTCCAGAAGTCATTTTTTAGATTATTAAATAGCTCTGCACCTATAGGTCCGAAATCCCAAAAGCCCGCTAATCCGCCATATATTTCAGAAGAAGGATAGACAAATGCTTTTCTTTTACAAAAAGCAGTAAGTTCATCAATGGTTAGCATTTTATCTTTCTCATTTGCCATGTTTATAATTAAAAATAAGTATATTTAAATTGTTCTAATTTCTGATAGGTAAATGGGAAAAACCTTTACAGATATACCGCGTGAGGAGAAGGAGTTTTTTCTATTGGAAAGAGGTTATTGCCCAATGAATTAATAAATGAGATTTTTAGTATTTATAAACTGAAGAAAATTGTATATGAAGATAAATATTAAGTTGTAGAAGAACTATGATTGTTAATAAAAATATTAATTAAATCTAAAGATTGCTAGAAATACAATTAAAGATTAATGTGTTTAAATTAAAAATAATATAATAAGGAGAGTTATTTGAGCTTTGCTGCTGCATCTTTCGACACTACTCTCCAGCATTCATGAGTTCCGGTTGGTGACTTTGCTACAGCAAAAAATCGCCCGCTTCTTTCGACTATTTTATAGTCTTCTGTTTGGAACTTATTCTTTGTCTTTACATCAAAGAATTCCATTTTTGGTTTTGCCATTTTACCTCCTTGTGGGATTTTATTAACATGATTTCTAAACATAATAAAAACCTTCCCTTATAAACCTTCTTCTTTAAAAAATTATCCTAAAGTAGTGAATTTAAAAAGGCTTATAAGCAAGAAACTCTTAATTAGAACATGGCCTGGAAAGACCTTAATAACGAAAGAGAGGGAATATGAGTTGGTCACTTGATGAATGGTGGACTGGCTCTAGCCCGTTTATAAGGAAAAATGTACGTTGGACAATTGTTGATGGACAGAGAAGGCCTCTATCAGAATTTTATAGAGTGCAGGAAGAGAGATATAGAAATTTACAGGTCAAAACTATCAAAGAAACACAAAACGAACTACGAATCTGGATGGAATCTCTTGGAAAAACATTGAGAAGTATTTCCAACGTAAAAGTTTCAGGAGCAGTCTCTATTTCTTTATTGACTAATTATCATGGAAGAATTCATACAAATACTGATCTTGCAGTAGATGCAAATGAAAAAACTCTTGAAGAACTTTGTAGAGTATTTGCAAAAGAAGATAAATTTTTGGTTGAAAGAAAAATGAGTTGGAAATTCAATTCTCATTCTGAAACAAAGCATTATATATATTATCCGATAACTCCAAAAGCAGTTATGGGCCAGCTTCGACCAAATATGAATTTGATGTTTGTTTATATTGATATTACAAAAGATTTATTCGTTGCAGAAAGCACTATGCAAAATCCAATTCGATTGTATTTACATAGCAGAGAGAAAGAAAGGATAATGAGCATTGAAGAAAAAGAAGATTATCAATTTGAGGTTCCTCTAGAATATGACAATCCCAAACCTTATTATACTACTGCAGGTGACAAACTTTTCATAATGCCTCTCACTTACATGTATTCAAAGAAACAAAGAATGAAATTAGTAGAAGGAGGGTCTCTTAATCAGAAACATTTTACAGATCTTAGCGTTTTAGAGACTGTTCTTAAGATGAAATCTGCACATTCTTAAGAAATCAATATTTTCTTTAAATTACAAAATATAAAAGGTTGACAGGTATTTGACATTGTTTTATTGTGCTATTAAGTAAGAAGCGAAATATTCAGATGTAATAAAACATTTATTATCTTATTCATGAGCATATCGCTTCTTGTGAACAGCTAAATACCTCCTAATGAAATAAGAAATAAAGCCTTCTTCATCTTTCTGTAATGCCTTGTAATATGATTTCCTTTTTTTGTATTCTATAATAAGCATAGGATAACCCGAATGCCATAAAATAAAATTCATTAATAATCTTCCTATTCTACCATTTCCATCGCCAAACGGATGGATTTTTTCAAATTTATAATGTGCTCTAGCAGCTAATTCAACAAGATTAATTTTTTCGTCTTCATTAATGAATAGAATAAGTTCATTCATCATCTTTTTAAGATCCTGCCAATTTGGAGCAAGATATGGACCTATTCTTACGAGATAATCTCTGTATTTTCCAGCAATATCGGATTTTGTTTCTCCGAAGATATTTTTATGCCAATTCAATATCAATTCATCAGTAATTTTATCTTTTTTTTCAAGCATATGTAAGAAAACTTTGCTGTGGGCTTCGGTTTCTCTTATATCTCTTAAAGGCTTGTTTGG
>JACPLS010000091.1 GCA_016186375.1 Candidatus Pacearchaeota archaeon | reverse complement strand
GAAACATGTAAAACCTGTAAGAAGAAATTTGACTCTGGAATTTGGATAGCTCCACATTTTGCTGATGAAGGTGTATTATTATTTTGTTCAGAGGAATGCAAGAGAAAGTATCTTAAGAAAAAGCTCAATAGAATAAAAGCCCAGTATCCAAAATATTATGACCGATTGAATGGAGGAAAAATTAAAAGTATTTTCGATGAGGTTTTATAAACTACGAATAATTTGAATAATTGAAGTGATAATATGAGAAAGAAGATTAAGAAAATTAATTGGAAGGTTTTGCTTGTAAGCGCGTTAATATTTTTTGCAATTTCTATCATTGGAAGTTTATTTACTTCTGGAAATACAAACAGTTCATGGTATCTTGAAAATAAACCTTCTTTTACTCCACCAAATTTAGTATTTCCGATTGTTTGGTCTATTCTTTATTTTCTGATTGCTTTATCCCTATATTTTTCTTGGATAAAAGCAAAGAAGTATGAAAAAAAGAAAATTGCAATTATGTTTGGAATAAACTTAGTTGCTAATGTGCTGTGGAGTTATTTATTCTTTGGAATTCAGAATCCTTTGTTTTCTTTTATTGATATTATCATAATTCTTGGAACAATAATTGGAATGATTCTATTAGTTGGAAAAATTAATAGAAGAGCAGGTTGGATGCTCGTTCCTTATTTATTATGGGTTAGTTTTGCAACAATATTGAACTTGGCTTTTTTGACATAAAAACTTTAAAGGGAGATGACACTATTAACTTTGCGAGAGATTATTATATTTTTGATTTGAGATTATTTAAGGAATTACAGTTAAGATATAGTATCCCAAAGATTACGAAGTATAGTGTGTTAAAGAGATATTTATAAACAGCATATTATTAGAATAGAGATGTTGACAAATAGGAAATTAAGAAGATGAAAGGAGGTTTAAAATGAGTTTATATTTAGAAACTTTAAGTCTGGAAGGAAACAGCGATTTGTTAACAAGTGGGCTATTAGGTGCTATTTTGGCTTTCTTGGCAATTATCTTTATTTTTGCTGTAATTATCTACATATATCTTGGATTTGCTTTTATGGCAATAGGAAAAAGGGCCAGGTTAAGTGCTCCAGGACTTTCATGGATTCCTTTTGTGGGACCAGCAATCATAGCTTATAGGGCATCAAAGATGCATTGGTGGCCATGGCTTTTAATAATTGGAATGTTTATCCCTTGGGTAGGCCCTATTTTCAGTATTGCTTTTGCAGTATATGTTGTAATATGGCAATGGAAAATGTTTGAAGTTATAGAGAGGCCTGGATGGTGGGCATTACTTTGTTTAATTCCAATTGTCAATCTAATTTTATATGGGATTGCGGCTTGGGGAAATCCTAAGAATTAACTATACAAAGAAAAAAAGAATCTATTATTTTTATTTTTCTTCTTTTATCTTCAAGACTTTTATATACTTATTACCGAGGGGAAATTCATTTATTGTTCCGAGAACAGAAATTTTTTTGTTCTTAAATGAGAGATGTTTACAATTGCAGTGCAATGGAATAGAATTATTAAGTTTTAAAAAGGAATAAGAAGAGTAGACTCTTTCTTCAATCACTTTTCCTGAAACTATGACTTTTTGATTATTAATTGTTTTATTGAGGCTTGATAAAGAAGAAAGTGGTGTTGGAGGAAGAAAAGCCGAAAGTAAAAAAAGGATAAAAATTCCCAAGATTGATGCTACAAATGTTATTTTTCTCATAAAAATAGGATGAGAAAGGTTTAAATTAATCTTTCTATTGCTGAGAAGATGAATATTAATGAAAGATTGGAGCTTATAAAAAGGAATACAGTTGAGATTGTTAATGAAGAAGACATTGTTAAATTGATTAAAGAAAAAAAGAAACCAAGAGTTTATTGTGGGTATGAACCTAATGGACCATTGCATTTAGGTCATTTTGTAACTATAACTAAATTAATTGATTTAGAAAAGGCGGGTTTTGAGGTTGTTATTTTGTTAGCCGATGTCCATGCTTTGCTAAATAGGAAAGGAGGTGAAGAGGACATAAATAAAGAAGTTGAAAATTGGAAAAAAACTATCAATGCTATAGGAATAAAGACTGAAATAGTTTTGGGAAGCGATTTTGAGTTTAAGAAAGAATACCAATTCGATGTAATGAAATTAGCGCAACACTCAACTATTCAGAGGGGATTAAGGAGCATGCAAGAAATTGCGAGAGATGTTGAAAACGCGACCATATCACAATTGTGGTATCCTTTGATGCAAGTTGTTGACATAAAGCATTTAAAAGTCGATGTCGCGTTGGGAGGAATGGAACAAAGGAAAGTGCACATGATTGGAAAGGACATGGGTAAATTCATAGATTTTGATTTTATTGCAATACATACACCACTCATTACTTCTTTGAAAGGTCCAGGACAAAAGATGAGCAAAAGTATAACCGGATCTGGAATAAGTTTAGTTGATTCTTCTGAAGAAATGAAAAAAACAATTCAAGGAGCTTATTGCCCTGAAAGAGAAATCAAAGATAACCCTGTTTTACAAATCGTAAAGTTAATAATTTTTCCGCGAGTTAAGAAATTTGAGATAAAAAGGTCAGAGAAGTTTGGTGGAAAATTAGCTTTTGAGAAATATGAGGAACTGGAAAGAATTTATGGAGACGGGAAGCTACATCCCATGGATTTGAAGAACGCTGTTTTCGAATATCTGGAGAAAATAATTGCGCCGATAAGGGAGAAGATGCAGGGGACGACGTAATGAAAGATTTAAATAGAAGATTAATTTTTATTCAATATGGTCTCTACTTGGAAGATAGGAGCAGGTGCGGGAACAATCATCTTAGGAGTTTATATTTTATTTAATCAACGAAATTTTTTAGAAGTAATTTTCGGAATTATCGCAATAGCTTTTGGTATAAGTCTAATCGCTTCTGATTCAAAATGAAAAGAATAGAAATAGAAAAAAACAGATTAGATTTGGCTTACCAAAGAAATCTCCAACTTTTAAATACTTTATTAATAATGGGGTTTGGAAGTATTATTACTTATCTAGTAGCATTAATTTTAGATACGTCTAAGTCTTTTCAATATACTATAATTTTGGTAATTATCTCTTCAATTTCAATTTTACTTTATAGAAGAATAAATAATCATCTCAAGAAAATATCCGATGAAATTGGAAAGTTAGTTTAATTATTTCATATGAAATTCAATTATATCTTTATCTTTTAGAATATGGGAGAGGCCGACTTTTTGATTTGGAAATTTTGAAGAAGGCCCCGTAATATGTGTTTCTTTAACTTGTAAGGAAAAACCTTTTCGGATAGATTCTGCAGCTTCTTTAACAGTTGAATATTGTGATAGTATTACGGGAATATTAGATGGGGATTTGTGAGGTTCTTTTGTATAGACTCTTATTATGTTCATAGATTGAAAAATTACTTCTTTAAGTTTATTCGTATTATAATCAGTTATTGAAGAAATAATTAACGCATTTAATCTTTTTGATTTTATTTTTTCTTCTAATCTTCTAAGTTCTTGTTCTGATAATTTATCTGCTTTATTGATGACTATAATTTTTTTACCATATGATTTTGAAGTATATTGATTGACTCTTTCATAATCATCAATTTTTTCTAAAACAATTAGAATTAAATCTGCAGTATTTACAATTCCAAGGTCTAATAATTCATTACCTATAGATGGAAGATCAACAATTTGTGCTTTGACTCCTTGGTAATCCATTATTCCTATATCAGGTATTTTAGTTGTAAATGGATATTGAGATACTATTGGGTGGGCATTAGTTAGTCTTGATAATAAGGAAGATTTTCCTGAATTTGTAGGGCCCAGAAGGATGACTTGAAATCCTTCCTTTCTAATTCCTTTAACAGATGATTTACCGACTTTCTTGGATTTTTCTTGTTTTTCAAGATATTTTTTTAATCTGGTTTTAAGTTCAGCAAGGAGATTTTCTGAACTTTTATGTTTGGGAGCAGTTTTAATCATTTCTCTCAACGCATTAATTTTTTCAGCAAGGGTTTTAGAATTAAGATATACTTTTTCTGCGTTTATGTATTCGTAAGAGGCATTAATTGGCATGTTTATTATAGACTATAGTTATTTATAAAATAATTGATACTGATGAATAGCCCAGGAAATTAGTTGTTTATATAACGAGGAACATAATAAATTGAACATTGCTTTTAAGTTCCTCGAATATAGCATCGGTGGCCGCGTTCAATTATTCGAGTCCTCTTTTAGAATATTTCTTTCATTAAACATGGCTCACACTGCTTAATATATCTTTCCATTCTTGATTTTATCCTTTAGCAAAGTATTTATTCTTGGGCATCTTCCTACAATCGT
>JACPLS010000109.1 GCA_016186375.1 Candidatus Pacearchaeota archaeon | reverse complement strand
TTACTCCTCTTTTTTTCAGAAAATAGGTTATAAAAAACAAAAATCTTTAACAAATGCTAATTAATTTCCTTCATAATCTTTGACAATAGCAGTTTTAACATAGGAACTCTGTAATTTGGTTTTCATCTACACATATAAAAAATATTATTCCTCATTTTTAGGTTTAAATTCATAATTTTATTCCGCATAAATCCCTGGCTTTCCAGGCTTTGCTTTTCCCGCTTTTCCTTCAGGGTCATATTTTTTCTTATCGTTGACAGCAAAAACAATTACTTCTTTTCCTATTCTTTTGCTCAACATCTCACTATTATATCCTTCATTCTCATTTGGTAAAACATACAAATATACCTTAATAGATTCCTTTCCTTTTTTCTCCTTAACAATTTTAAGAACATTGAAAATATCATCAACTGTTTTCTTAAATGCCTTTTCTTGTTCATCTATTTTAGTATCTATTTTACTCTCATCAACTTCGGGCCATCTTTCTAATGTAATAAAATCTTTATTTCCTAAATTACTCCATAATTCTTCTGCTATGTGAGGACAAAATGGAGCAACTAATTTAATTATACTCTTAAGATCTTTCTCAGCAATTTCATCTTCAAGCGAATCTAACAAGCTTCTCAAATGTATAATCGCAAAATTATATTTTAAACTCTCTATATTATTAGTTACTTCTCTTATTGCAGTATTTGCCTTGTGTTCCAGTTTTTTGCTCGATTTTCCCAATTTTACATTCTCTGAATATTTAACTAATTTCATTACAAAATTAAAACTGCTTTCTATGCCTGCACTGCTCCAAGCAAAATCTTTGTCAGGTGAAGTCATAGAAACTAAAAACAATCGTAAAGCATCTGTACCATATTTTTTACTTATTTCTAAAGGATCAATAACATTTCCTCTTGACTTTGACATAACTGCTCCATCTTCTCCATGGACCATGCCTTGGTTAAACAAACGGGGGAAAGGCTCATCATATTTCACATATCCAATGTCTCTCATGAATTTAGAAAAGAATCTTGCATAAATAAGATGCATACATGCATGTTCTGCTCCTCCTGTATAAAAATCAACTGGCATCCAATACTCTGCTTTCTTCTTGTTGAAAGGCTCTTTTGTATTTAATGCGTCTGTAAATCTCAAATAATACCAACTACTATCAAAAAAGGTATCCATTGTATCAGTCTCTCTTCTAGCTTTTCCTTTACATTTGGGACATCTAGTTTCTACAAATTCTTTGCAAGAAGCCAGCGGATTTCCTTCTCCAAACTTTACTTTTTCCGGCAATAAAACAGGCAAATCTTTCTCAGGGACAGGCATTATGCCTGGAAAAATAAGTTGAACATCCCATGCAACAAGCCCATATTTTTTTATTCTATCAAGATAATCTTCTGTATGACTATACGATTTTTCAAGCTTAGAAATACTATCAAAATATTTACCAGGGAATATTCTTTCCAATAATTCCTTTTCTTTAAATAAGTCTTGCAGAGAATTAAATCTTCTTACATTTAAAACTTTTAAATAAATTATTTCATTAGTTAATTTATTAATACATTTAATGTAATCTCCTTTCTTTATATTACCATAAAACTCTTTAGTTTTTTCATGTGGATTAAGTGCCCTGGTTTCTACTATTTTCTTTCCAGTTGCAATCTGAAAAAAAATATCTTGATCATAAAAAGATAATTCATAAGATTTTCTTTTTATTTCATTTTTACAATTTTCGCAATAAACAATTGGAATAGGCGTGCCCCAATATCTCTGCCTCGATATTAACCAATCTCTTAATTTATATTGAACTGATTTTTCTCCAAGTCTTTTTTCATTTAATGCATTAACTATTTTTTCTTTAGCTTCTTCATTATTTAATCCATTATATCCTTTCGAATTTACAAGTTCCCCAGAACCTATGTAAGCTTCAATCATTACTTCATCCTGAATATCCCTACCTGATTGTTTTATTACAAGCTTAATAGGAATATTGTATTTCTTAGCAAACTCAAAATCTCTTTGATCATGTGCAGGAACAGCCATAATCATTCCACTTCCATATTCAGCTAAGACAAAATTTCCAGCCCAAACAGGAATTTTTTCTCCTGTCAAAGGATGATCTGCATATGCTCCAGTAAAAACTCCTTCTTTATCTAATTTGTCTATGTCTTCCTGCTTTATAGTCTTTATTTTCCTGACAAAATCCTCCACTTCTTTCATTCTGTCTTTTGTAACTAACTCAAACAATTTTGTATGTTGCGCAGATATAACTAAAAAACTAACTCCAAATAAAGTATCTGGTCTGGTTGTAAAAACATTCCATGGCTTTTCTTGTATTTTAAAAATAATCTTTGCGCCCTCACTCCTTCCAATCCAGTTTCTCTGCATAGTCTTTATTCTTTCAGGCCAATTTAATTTTTCTAAATCTCTCAAAAGCTCTTCTGCATATACTGTAGTCTTAATGAACCATTGCTCAAGATTTTTAATTTCAACTTCTGTTTCTGTATGTCTCCAGCACTTTCCTCCCTGCACTTGCTCATTTGCAAGCACTGTCTTACATTTACTACACCAATTAACAACAGCTTCCTTTCTATATACAAGACCTTTCCTATAAAGCTGTAAAAATAAATGTTGATTCCATTTATAATATAAAGGATCATGGCTTTGAATTTTTCTGGTCCAATCATAACTCAATCCTAGAGCTCTTTGTTGCCTGATATAATTAGCAATAGCATCTTCTGTAAACACTTTAGGATGTGAGTTATTCTTTATGGCTGCATTTTCAGCAGGCAAACCAAAAGAGTCATAGCCCATAGGATGCAATACATTGAATCCTTGCATTCTCTTAAATCTAGAAATAATATCACCAATTACATAATTAAACGCATGCCCCATATGCAAACCTGAAGAGCTT
This sequence comes from Candidatus Pacearchaeota archaeon, assembly GCA_016186375.1. Lineage (GTDB taxonomy): Archaea > Nanobdellota > Nanobdellia > Pacearchaeales > GW2011-AR1 > VGKP01. The sequence goes on along the minus strand of JACPLS010000109.1, from coordinate 12,770 downwards.
GGATAAGGATACATTTCTAAAACATAATATTTATTTTTTTTGGAATCTTCTTTTACCTGAAACACTTTATCTTCTTCCCATCTTTTCTGCCATTTTTCCTCAATTTCTTTAAAATTCGGAATATTCAATTCATTGCCCTTTCCATCATCTTTCTTAGGTCTTGCCATTCTCTGGATGAGAAAATTGCAAATTTAAACCTTTTCTTTATGCGACTTTAAACAAATAATTTAATTCTCTATATTCAATAATCTCACAACAAGAATAATGCCCAATAAAAGTGCTATTTTATTTTACACTTAAATTTAATAATAGGAAACTAAGTTTATAAGATAGTAAAACAAAGTGTAACAGTTAGTAAATTGCCTATTTTTTCTTTAAATCAATTATTTTAAACCCAAACTTTTCATATATTTTATCAGAACCAATTATCTCGCTTTCCTCAGAAAAAGCTACTTCACTTTCTTTAGCAAGTGCCATAAGCAAAGAATCAAAAATAGTTGCTCCCTGTTCAATATATTCAATAGCCTTAAAAAATAAATCCCACTTAATAAAAGTCAATTCAGCAATTCTAGATATTTGAAATAAAGTTTCTTTAATAGGGATGCCTTCCCGAATACAAACAATCATCAACTCCACAACCGTAAAAGGAGAAATGCAAATAGAATCTTTATTTTTTTCATAAACTTTTTTTGCCCTTTCTTTCAACCAATCAGAGTCTTTCAATAAAGCCAAGAAAAAATCAGAATCTGCGTATTTTTTTGAGTGCATACTTTTCTATCTCCTCTCTGGCTTCCTTCTTTAGAGTCTCAATTGATTTTCTTTTTAGTTTTTCTTTTCCAAGCTTACTTAAAGCCTCAATTGGATCATCTTCGATTGGTTCAATAACAAGAGATTTACCATAGATTCTTAATACTAATGTCTTAAACTGCATAAATCTCCTTATATCTTCAGGGATGTATAATCTTCCTTGTTTGTCAAAAGAGACTATTTTTTCCATAAATATCTATCCACTCCATTATTTATAAACTTTACCATTACTCAAAAATTTAACTTCAAACGAGCTTGAAGCTATAGCCAAAAATAAGATAGAAGACAAAATGTCCGACATCTTTATAACATGCTACTACGAAAAGGGCAGTATATTACGAAATGATTGTATCTTGTGTATCGGGATATTCAACCCAGTTTCCTTTCCAGTTTATGAATTTAATAATCGGATTTCCTTTTGGATCTTGAGCATATTGAAATTCTGGAGTTCCACCTAATTCTAAAGGAACAGTCTGCTTTCCATCATAATGAACTATCACATACTCGGGAATAGCAATATTTGATTTATGTCTCTTTAATTGTTTCATGAGCTTTACTCCATCCCTTACAGATACCCTCTGTTGATTAGCATAAGGTGTGTGGGGCATTGTATGAAGAAGGTAATAAGGTTTGATATTATTCTCAAATAATTTACCGAATAATTCCCATAGATTATCGGCATTATCATTTAGGCCATTTAGTAATGGTGTATGCGTTGCTATAAGTGGAGCATATCTGCCAGCTCCTTCTCTTATTTTTCCTATAGCATCAATAACATCATTTGTAATTTCGCTTGGATGAGCTACATGAAGAGCAATTTCATTTACCTTGTAATCTGCTAGAATTCTTACCAAATCATCAGTTACTCTGTAAGGATTATGGGTCATGACTCTAGTATGAATTCTTTTGAATCTAATTTTAGGCTTTCCATCAGAATCTTTTATTTGACTTATGTCTCTTAATATGTTTTCAAGCTTAGAGTCAGCCAAAAGTAATGGTTCTCCTCCACTAAGAATAACTTCCTCAATATTGGGATTTTGAGCTAAGTAATCTAGAGATTTCTGCCAGTCATTCCATTTAAATGTTTTTAAGGGAGAAGGATCTTTTTCTAATGTTCCTAAAGCTTCAAAGCAAAAATTGCAGTAAGCTAGACAGTTTCTAAATCTGACCACTGCGCGATTCGTATATTTGTGATGTAGATTACTTGTTGGAAATTCAGGTCCATTCTCCCAATTATCTGTTCCATTATAAGCATCTGGTCCTTGTGTATAAATGTCTCCTAATGGGAAGAATTGAAGAAACCATGCGTTCTTTTCTAATTCTTTTTGCGTTAATGAAGCAGGTATCTGTTCTAGCATATATGGGGTGAGTTGGACTTTTAGCTTATCACCAGATCTAGCGTGAAGATCATCTAAGAAGGAAGGCGGAAGTTGTGTGAACTGATCCTTAAGATCTCTAACATCTCTTATTGCATTCTGTTGTTGCCAGCTCCAACTATACCAGTCTTTGCCAGATTCTTTCCTATTAGCTATCTTCATAAGATTGCGAGTGAAGTTACCTTAAATAAAACTTATTAGTAAATACTTTGACAAACGGCAAGATTTAAATAATATAGATGACACTTATCAAATAATGGAAAACATTAAGATTGATTTGAAAGATAGAAGGATATTGGAGATGTTAGACATAAATTCTAATGCTTCTTTGTCTGAAATAGCTAAAAACGCCCTTATTAGTAAGCAGGTTGCAGATTACAGAATAAATAAGCTTACGATGCAAAAAACAATATATTCTTTCTTTACCCTAGTAGAGCTTGGGAAATTAGGTCATTCATTATTTAGAGTTCATATTAAATTAAAAAACGTGTCGGAAGAGGAATACTCAAAATTTGTAAAGCATTTATTTGAACAGTATCCAACCTTCTGGGTTGCTTTTGTTTCGGGATCATTTGATATTATCGTTGATATCTGGGCTCAGCACGCCAATGATTTTGATATAGTATTTAATCATATTTTAAGTAAGAATAAGAAAATAATTTATAGTTATGAAATATTTCCTTTATTAGAACTTGTTCTTTATGACTATGGGTACTTTTTAGATAAAAAAGTTAAACGTCGTAAGATCTCTCTTTTTAAGAAGGATACATTTATTGAGATAGACAAAACTGATGAACACATACTAACTGCCATTAAATCTAATTCTAGACTATCTTACGAAGAGATAGGAAGAAAAGTAAACTTGACAAGAAACACAGTAAAAAATCGTATTAAAAATTTGGAGAAGTTAGGTATAATTGCTGGATATAAAATGATGGTTGACTTCAAACATTTTGACAGATTATCTTATAAGATATTTATTAAATATGATCATTCCAAGATTGATCAAGAAAAAGAATTATTAGAATTTATACAGAATAAAGCAGGAATATTAGCCAGCACTAAACTTTTAGGAAAATGGAATCTGGACATAGAGATACAACCAAAAGATGCCAAAGAACTACAAAAGTTTATTATTGAACTTAGAAGTAAATTCAGTTTAATAGAAAGTTATGAGCTAATCCAAATTATAGAAGATTATGGTATCGACTTTTATCCTGATAAAGTAAGTTTAATATAGTGCTACAAACGTAGCAACATATTTATAATATGTTGCTCTAAAAATAGCACTATATTAAATGTATGAATTAGGTTTCATTTCTTTCTTTTCTTTGTTAAATGTAAATGCGGAGCCAGGACCAATAACTTGAATTTTATCTTTAGTAACAAAAAGGCCGCAGTTTTCTGGTATGCCAATAACTTTCTTCAAATCATATTTTTTCATGTATTCAAGAATAGTTTTATCTTGACTTCTTTCATAATGAGCAAAAATATCAAAATTGTTAACTAAGTTTAATGCATCAAATTCTTTTAATCCTGCTTCATTCGGGTCTGCACTTAGGGCAGGAATGATTGTTCTAGTTAGAATTATGGCTCCCGCACTTCCACCATAAATTGGAATGTCTTTTTTCGCCAAATTTTTTAAAGAATCAAGAAAGTTAAACTCTCTCAAATTTTTAAGAAGTTTGAAAGTATTACCTCCCCCAATATATACTTCACTGAACGTCTCTAAATCTTTCTTATTAAAGTTCATTAACTCTTTTTCTGTCCACATTTCAAATCTCTTTATTCCCAACTGTTCAAATGTTGATTTTAACCATTTTAAGCAATTTGGATAGGGGTGTTTCTTTGTATCTATTGCTATTGGTATGTATAACAGAGGTTTTGATTTATCCAACATAGAAACAAACAACCTATCTAATTCTATAGAATCCTCTCCACTTCCTCCTCCAGATAAGAATAACTTCATAACTGAATGAGAACTGTATGGATTATAAAATTTGTTATTCACCAAAATTTGATTTGTAATATACTGCCCTTTTTGTAGTAGTATATTTATAAGATGTGTGACGCTTTTTGTTATACTTTTTATTATAGTTCTTGTTACAAAAGTTATTACATTATTTATAATAAACTATTTAAATAGTAGGTTCTTGGTATTATTATGAATAAGGGAAAGACTAAACAACACACAGCAGGTTTAGCAATTACAAGTTTGGTTCTGGGTTTAGTTGCGTTTATTCCCCTAGTTGGAGTTTTGTTGGGGGTTTTAGCAATAATATTTGGAATTCTTGCACTCAGACAAATAAAAAAGGAAAAGTTGGGAGGTAGAGGCCTTTCAATAGCTGGAATAGTATTGGGAGTTGCAGGAATACTCTTTACAATTTTATTATATGGTTCTTTATTCTATTTTGGTTTTGTGTCTGAAACTGGACCATTTAGTGAACTTAAGATAAATGCAAGTCAGCAAATATTAACACAAGATGCTGGTGCTTTGGAATTATACAAACAGAAATATGGCTACTATCCTTTAACACTTGAGGAAGCAACTAATGCTGGATACACTATTTTTGGAAGTGACCATTTTCTTAAGCCTTTTTACTATAAGGTTTCATCAGATGGGCAGTCTTATGAACTAAAGAGTGCCGGACCAGATAAAGAGTTTGGAACAAGTGATGACATCTTTCCAAATCGCTAACATATTTTTAATATATCAGACACTTTTCAAATCACCAATAAAATATAGTGGACACTTCTGTACGCCATCTTTATAACTCAATTTCCGTTATATTAACAACAAAATATCTCTTATACTTACGGTGAAGATAATGCTCCAAATTTCCTTCCAAGTTTGATTTCGCGTATTTCATGCTTCCTGCTTCAATCATCATTTTAAGCTGAAAACAATAATTTCCATCATTAATGAAATTAATCTCATCTTGTCCATCAAAACAAACTTTAACAACTTCTTTTTCTAAACTTACTTTTCCATTCCATTTTAGAACTTCAACATCGTTTCCTTCCATGATTTTCTAAAAATCCGATTTTAACGTGTTTAAAAGTCCTTTTTTTCTAAGTTGATTGATAGCTGAAGAATGATAATGAAACACAATATCCCCTTTTTCATTATCATCTTGCCATGGTACAATGAGAACTATATCTCTTGGTCTCAACCACATGCTTCTTTTAAATCTCCCAGGTACTCGGCAATTTCTCTTTTTCCCATCAGTTCCTAGAACCTCCATCCTGTTACCTCCAAACCTCTGCACAATCATACCTATTAATTCACCTTTTCGAGGCATTTTTACTCTGATTGGAACCTCTCCCTCTAAGGGAGCTTTAATCATACCATCCTCCAAAACTTCTTCAAACTCTCCATATTCTCCTGTATCTTTACTATTCTTTTGCACTTCCTTATTCATTTAAACATCTGGAAATCCTCTTTTTTAAACCTATAGATAATTCTCCTGTAATAGGTTTTGGAAATAAATACAAATAAATTAGGTTAAATACTAATTTAACAATCAGAATTTAAGATATCAATATTTCTTGTTTTTCTTCACTTTAAGATATAAATTCTTAAAAAATAAAGTACTAAGAGGAACGATTAATAAACTTCCAACAAAATTTGCAATAGCATCTGATAACGACAAAAATATAAAAATTCCTGAACTTACTGGTTTTCCACCAAAAATGTAAATCATATAAACTAAAATTCCTGGTAATGATATTAGAGAACTAGCTATGCTAATGCCAATCATAATTAGAATTAAAACAATTGTATATCCTAAAGTTTTCCACCATCTCCCTTTAACTATTTCCATACTTTTTCTAAGAGACTTAAAAACTCCTTTCTTTTCATCAAATAAGACATATGGGCCAAATATCCAATAAACAATGAATATCACTGCAATAACAAGAAGTAAAAATAATAATACAATAGATACTAGGCCAGGGAGAATAAATAAGAAAAGCATTCCCAATAAAAACAAGCATAATAGAAAAAATAATATTACAATGCTAATTAACAAAAACCTTCCTAGAGAAACTATCCCTTCTTTTTTCAATTCCCTAAAGGTATATCTCTCTTTAATTAAAGAATTTTTTAATATTCCTGCAGATGCAACCATAGGCAAAAAGATTGTAGTTAAAGTTAAAAGACCCATCAAAATATAATAATAAATCTCTGTTTTACCTAATACTTCTGTTGATTTAACAATCGGATTAAGATTGATGTTTTGCAGGCTTGGATAATTTCCAATTAGAGAAAAATTAACAACCAACACAAATAAGCTAGGAATTAGGATAAAAATACTCATAAATATAAATATTGACCAAAAGTTGTCCTTATATTCTTTCCAACTCTTCCCAAAAACCTCTCCAAATCCCATTTCTTAAGAAGGAAAATGTGCTATTTAAATCTCTGCCTTTTAAAGTAATTACCGAGTTTACTAAGACGCAAATAATATATAGCCATCTTCGAATTACCTCAATTCTGACAATAGCCAAATTATTACAGCTTTAATTATAATTATTTATAATATTAATTTATCGTCGGTATTCTGGTTAGAAGATTTATTTTTTAAGATTTTTTAGTATAGAAAGTTAACTTAAAAAGAGGGTTTTTCAAAACCCTCTATATTTATTGTTCATCTTATAATTGCTCAAATATTTTTATTATAAAAGAAACTAATTCAACGAACATCATTATTCATACTAAATTGACTATTTTCTAGATAGAATATTATTTTTTTTACTTTTGTGGCAAATTCTTACCACATAAAAAGATTCAAAAAACCTATTAGAAATCCCAAGCCTTAAATAACCTCTTATCCTATTTTAAGCATGATTGAATCACATTTTTCAGGAGAAAAAATAGTTTCAAATTCATCTGAAGCTTTTTCTCTGCACGAAAAATCTTCATTTGGTGAGAAGAAAGAAAGTAAAATTGAATATTCCTTAGTTGAAGCCTTATTTCTTGTTTATGAGAACAAAATGATAATACGGAGTGGAAAAAATATTCTTACCCCTGAATCTTTTTTAAAAAAATTAAAAAAATTAGATAAAAAAATAGAAACAAAACTTTCAGTTTTCTCTGATTTAAGAAAAAGAGGATATGTAATAAAAAGCGCCCTTAAATTTGGTGCCGAATTCAGAGTCTATGACAAAGGTTCTCGTCCGGGATCAGAACACGCACGGTGGATTCTTTATACTGTTCGTGAGCATAATACCCTTAATTGGCATAACTTTGCAGCAAAAAATCGTATAGCCCATAGTACAAAAAAGAATCTTCTCATAGCAATAGTTGATGAAGAAGGTGATGTAAGCTATTACGAAATCTCCTGGCTCCGACCTTGAATAATATGTGCTTTGAATAATATAAATTCTTTTAAATATATTATCGTTTTATAAAAATGGAAAAATTGGAAAGTGGAGTTTACCATATGCTCATTTCTGAAGCAATAAAAGTAATTGATAAAGTTCCATTAGAAAATTGGGTGCATGAATACGGTGATATAATTGAAGGCGAAAACTGGATAAGGGATGCCAAATATGGTGGCCTTTATATAATTATAGGACAAGAGGAATTTTTTACCACACATTACAACGAAAAGCCTAGAGATTCAATTTGTCATCAACCCACTATAGAAGACTTAACAGTATCCAACAAGGCCATTAGATTAAGAATTGAAGACGAAGATAGTCCTATTGCAGTTTTATTCGACCACTCAGACCTTGAAGGTGAAATACATCTGTCTTATCAACGCCTTATTAAGAATATCAAGAAACATTATATAGAAGATGTTTTAGAAAAAGCAAAACTTAAAGTTCAAAAATTGCTTTTAGATTAATTTGTATAATTTTAAATATCTTAAATTTTTCCAAATACACAAATCTTTATAATGTTAATATTTCTTCCAAGATTATGCCAGCAGATATGGATAAAATCTTTAAAACTAAAGATACAATTATTTCAACTATTAGGTTAAAAGGGCCCACTTTACCGATCCATATAGCACGCACCATCAACCTTAACACAATCTTTACATCGGCTTTCCTTTCAGAACTCTATGCAGAAAAAAGACTTTCAATGAGCCATATGAAGGTCGGAAGCTCTTCATTATACTTTATTCCGGGACAAGAATCCCAATTAGAAAACTTTATCGAATTTCTAAACCAGAAAGAACAAGAAGCATTTCTTCTGTTAAAAAAAGAGAATATCTTGGATGATGAATCTCTCCCTCCGGCAATTCGTGTAGCAATAAGAGAAATAAAAGACTTTGCTATACCTCTTAAAGTACATATTAATGAGCAGTCAAAAATATTTTGGAAATTCTATCTTCTTACAGATCCAGAAGCATCAAATTTGATAGAATCTCTTTTTGCTCCAAAAAAAGAAAAAAGGGATCTCTCCCCCATTTCTGAAAAAAAAGATCCTGAAATTCTAACGCAAACCTTGCAAGGAAATTCGCAAGAATTGCCTAAAGAAAAATCCGAGGAAAAACCAAAAAAAACAAGAGCTAAGAAATCATCAGATGATCTTAAGTTCCCTAGAAAAATAAAAGATTATCTTTCATCTAAAGAAATTGAAATTCTCTCTACAATTGAGGAGAAAGCTAAAGATTTCACAGCTAGAGTTCGCCTTGACATACCTCTTGGAAAACAGGAACTTTATCTTATTGCTAAAGATAAAAAGAAAATTACTGAAGACGATCTAACAATTGCTCTTCATAAAGCCCAACTGGAAAAAATGCCAGCTCTCTTCTTAGCAACAGGAGAAATTGATAAAAAATCACTTGAACACGCAAAACTCTGGCGTAATTTAATTAAATTTGAAAAAATTAAATTATAGTTGCATATAGGTAATTTCTATTCCCTCTTTTAAAAATGTCCCAAAAATAAACCTCATAGCAATCTTTAAAAAGCATTCTTGCTGCTTAAATTTAGCTGATTATCCAATCAGGCAAGCATACCCTCAAACTTACTGGTCTGTTCGGGGCTAGCTTTTTATTGTGACCTTAATATAATGAAATTACCGAAAGAAACCAAACGATATTGCCCACACTGTAAAAAACATACGACTCAATTAGTTTTAACTGCAAAACAAAAAACCAGGTCTGCAACTCATCCATTATCCAGAGGTTCTGCTACAAGAGAGAAATTGAGAAGGCTTAGAGGAGGATACGGAAATCTGGGAAGAAGATCTAGAAAAGGGCCTAAGGACTGGAAAAGAAAAACCAAAGCTACAAAAAGAATAACTCTTCAATACAAATGTAAAGTTTGCGGGAAAATCAAAGGTATCAGGAAAGGTATAAGGTCAAGCAGAATAGAAATAGGAGAAAAGGTGGCAAAGTAAAATGGTAACCATAAAAAAAACTCAAAAAATACAAAAGAAAGAATTTTTCGAAGTTAAAGTCCCTATGACAACTGTGAAAATAATGCTTTACGCTACATCAAAGGAAGAACTTATTAATAGAATTGTAAGAATCGATTTAACAAGAATTTTAAGGGGAAAGAGCCTTGAGCTTAGAGTCAGGGTAAAAAAAGAAGGTGACGATCTAATTGGCTTTCCTACAGATATCGAATTAATGGGATCTTATATAAGAAGAATGTTCAGAAAAGGCATTGATTATGTTGAAGACTCATTTAATGCAAAGTGCAGAGATATGAATGTTGTAATAAAGCCGTTTATGATTACTAGAAATAAAGTATCTCGGGCAATTAGAAATGAACTAAGGAAAAAATCTCGTGACTTCTTAGAAGGAAGGTTGAAAACTCGTAATGCCAGCGAAATTTTTACTGAAATCATAACAAATAAAATACAAAAAGAGCTTTCTCTGAAATTGAAGAAAATCTATCCTCTCGCTTTGTGTGAAATAAGAATGTTTAAAATCCTAGGGCCTATAGAAAATGAAAAAGAAAATCTCAATGAAAAAAAAGAGACTGCATCAAAAAAAGTTGTAAAGTCAGATGATGAAATTAAAGAAGATAATATAGTATCTTGATGGAATATAAAAAGGATGCTGAAGCTTTTCAAAACTTATTATGAGCATTTGATCAATAGATACAAATCATTAAGAGGATTTAAAGACTTTATTTTTGAATCTGAATTTCTCGGAGATAATTCTCCTTTTGGAATTTTTATAAATTATTGGTGTAAAAAAGATTTTGTTAGAATTCCTTCAAATATTATGGATTGGCATCTGAATAAACTATCTGAAATGGAAGATCAACTGAATAAAATGAATGGTTTCTTTATAAATAGCCCTGCCCGGATTCGAACCGGGGTCACGGCCGCCAAAGGGCCGTACACTTGACCGCTGTGCTACAGGGCTATAAATATAGTGACAGGAGGAGATTTATAAAGATTTATAATCGCTGATCTTTTAAATCTAGTATGAAAAACAGAAAAAAGAGATTAATAATCTTATTATTTGACTATGATGGAACAATTATTGATTCAGTAAATCTTGCATATAAAATTTTTAAAAATATTGCTAAAGAATATGGTCTTGCTTCACCTAAAAGCATTAAACATTTTGTAGAATTTTATAACATTAATTTCTACGAATCATTATTAACAAGAGGGTTATTAAAAATACATTTATCAAAATTTATTAATGAATTCAGACAACCATTTCTAGATTATGAGAAAAAAATGAAAATCTTTCCATATATGAAGGAAACTATTAAAAAACTCTCAAAGAAAGCAAAAATATTTATCATCACATCTAATTTATCAGATGTTATTGAAAGCTCAATCAAAGCCCATAAAATAGAACATGTTAGTGCAGTTATTGGAGCTGATAACGGAATTGGTAAAGTTAATGCAATAAAGCTAATAAAGAAAAGATTTCCAAAAGCAATTATATATTATATTGGTGATACAAGTGGAGATATGATTGAAGCTAAAAAAGCAGGAGTAAAAACAATTGGTGTAACATGGGGGTATCATTCTCGTTTAAAACTAAAAGAAACAGATCCAGATTTTATTGTTAGTGCACCGAAAGATCTACTCAAAATCATTGATTGAATTCAAAATTCGATAAATAATAACTAAATCTTTGCGATCTTCCAAAGCAAAGCAAAATATTGTCTAAAAGATTTATAAACTTCCTTACTTTTTATTAACATAGCACAAGGTTGACCTGTCCACACTGTAAGTGCTACTTTATCATTATAGATAATAGCTGGAGCAGGATTATCAAATTCTTTTGGAAGAAATTTAACACTTATATACTTAAATTTTTCAACATCTCTTTTTTTATGGCGCATATTTTCATTCCATAATAATTTAAGATTAATTTTCTTCTTAATTCTTTTTTTATGCCATAACTCTGAATATGTTCCCAAAGTTTCTTTAAATTTTCCCCCTCCACCAAAGACTAAAATCTCGTCTGTATCCACAAGAGCATCTTCAAAAACTGATTTCATACCCCGATTATCCAAAAAAAGAAATACCTCCTGGTATTCTTTTGAAGATTTCATTCTTTCTTTTAAATTAGGAATTACTGAAATAATGTTCTTCCTCATCTCTGCCAACTTGTTTTGTTCATCATCAACTAATGAAACTAGTTTTTCCGGTTCTACAGCACTAAAATATTTTCTCTTTTCCATGAAATAATGAGCAACAAGACCTTTCCTAATTAATTTATTCAGAGTTTCATAAGCCGTTTTACTATACATTCCTAATTTTCTTATTAATACTCCTGCCTTTACACTGCCTTCTTCCAAAAGTAAAAGATATGCTCTTGCTTCATTTTCACTCAGGCCAATCTTTGTTAAAATCCCTATTTCGTTCATGTTTCTCAATATTAACTCAAGTATATAATACTTATTATAACCTACTAAATAGGTTGCAATTATTTAAAAAATAACTAATGTGTCATTTTTTATGTTTGAAAAATCAATACCGAAAACAATCAGAAGTTCAGCATTTACTTTAGTCGAGCTTTTAGTAGTCATCTCAACAATAGGTATTTTATCAGCATTATTAATTCCTGCTTTATCGAAAAGCAAAGCTCAAGCTAAAAAAATAAAATGTTTATCTAACACTAGACAATTAGGTCTAGCCACATCTCTATACGCTGATGATAACAACTTTTTTTATCCTTCTGGAAGTAGAGATATTAATGATGCATTAAGATTAAAATATTCTGATGTTTGGCATAGGCAGGTTTCTCCTTATATTGATGTATCTCGTCCACTCTATGTCTGCCCTTCTGCTTCTGGGCCATTTCACATCTATCTAAGTGGTAATTTGGACTATTCAGCAAATGCTCATTTAATTAGATTCGATAAACCTCTATCAATTATAAGTATAGATAACCCTTCATTATATATAATGATTCACGATGCAAGCAGACAAATTCCTAATTTTCAATGGGATGCATCTGATTTTAAATCTACACTTGAAGAAGGAAAAACAAATACTTATTTCATGCACGCTCTTTCTAGGCATTCAGGAGGATTTATCACAACATTTCCGGATAACCATTGTTCATGGATAAGAACATATTCTTCGAATAACACTATCCCAAAAGATTTAGGATCTCTTGGAGATTCTGTTACTGGAATTCCTTTATG
>JACPLS010000045.1 GCA_016186375.1 Candidatus Pacearchaeota archaeon | reverse complement strand
TCGGCTTTATCAGCGTTGAAAGAGCTAATGACTATGTGCGAAATCAAGACGCGCATCACGGAACAGTTTGGATAATTAAGTAGACGTTTGTGCGCGTCACCGCGCGGGAAGCTGGGGCTTTCAAGCCCCAGAGGACGTCACTTTTAATAATTTCATAAACTCGCCGTTACTGTACAAACATTTTCATATATATAAGATAAGTTTGTATTATTCGAACAACAAATTAAAATCTATAATTTTAACTTCTTCTTTTGCTTAATTTTCTAGAAGATAAAAATTTATTATTGAAAATTATGTAAATACTATTAATTAAATCTGCTCCAACATATCCAGATGCAAAACTAAAAAGCACTGGAAATGAATATGAAATTGATAATGTCAAAGATCCAATTAGTAAGCCTGCAACTGCTAATATTAGCCATTTAATCGCTGAAGGATTGCGTTTTGTTCCTCTGTAGGCAATTGCTTGCAAAAGAGTCCATAATAATGCGCCTATTAATGCCGGAAGAATCGAAATTGTAAGGATATTCATTTTATGTTTTACCTCCCTTCATCGCTTTTGCCTGTGATTCTGAAACAACTATTACTTTTTGTACTTTAAATGCCTGATATATTTTGTCTAAAATATCTAGGCCACCAAAACCGGCTAAAAGGCTAAGTAGTTGACTGAAATTAAAAACTACTCCTAATAAAATACCCACAAATCCTGATGCAAGTGCTGTTGCAATAGTTAATCCCCAATAAATCTTACTCTTAACAGATATAGCTTTTAACATTCCGACCATTACACGTACAACTCCACCTATAAATCCAAGAAGTGCGGCTGTTGCTATAGCTGGCTCTAGGATGATTATTGCCAAAGCCCCACCTTCTTTGCCCAGGCAATCCTTTTTCTGCTTTCTGATGTTGGCTTTGCAATCTTATTCATAACCATCTCATCATAGCTCATCTTCGTCCCTCTTCCCAATCTTTTTTGATAATAAACTCTATGCTGAAGAACATCATAAATATAATCTCTAACATTTCTAAACCCCTGTTTCTTGGCTTTCTGTTTAATTTTATTATAAAATGGCCCTTCAAAAGCAAGAGTTATTTTTTCAGATGGCATTTTTTCTCTTTTATAGTAATGATTTAGTAAAAAGATACGAATATTTAAATCTTGTTAATAGGGTATAAAATTTAAAATATCTGATTTTTGTCAAAGATTCAAAATAGCTTTAACTACACATACCCTAAAATCATAGCAATTTTATTTTAGAGTGTCAATCTATGTTTGATAAATTTAAGGAATTATCTGAATATGAAGATTATACAAATTATTATAATTGTATTAGAGTATTATCCATATCCCTAATTTATGTGTAATAAAAGAGCTATATTTAATAATTATTTGACATAATAATAAAAAATAATAATAAAAATTCATAAATATTCTATAATACTTGATAAAATAAAAAAATGACAAATAAAGTCATTTTTTCTGTTCATGAACTGCAAATTGCATATCTAAACAAGTGTTAGGCCCTGGAATACCAGTATTATTAGGTGCGTTATTGCAACCTCCGCCAAAAGTGGTTATCTGTTCTTTAACAATGTAAGGCAGAATTAATCCATGGTTTCTCACAACAAGGTGAATATCAGCGCCCGTTGGATTTATCAATCCAGGTCCAAACAAGACTCCAGACGTATTATTGAAAGGGAGAAATGCCTGAAAGTCTATATCTCCGTTGTTGCGGACTATTCCTCCGTCTGCATAAAGAACAGATGATTGTATTGAGGAATTACCTCCAAGATTTTCAAGATCATTTGGCCCGCATCTAAAATTTCCTTCTGGATGAGTACAATTTTCTGGATGATTAAATATAACCCACCACAAAGTTACTGCTGAGCTGGGTATTAGTTTTGTTGTATGAAGAACTATAGATGCACCAGAGTGGGAGGTTTTAAGAATAGAATTGCCTCCTCTGATAACTTTTCCATTTTCAAAAGAATATACTTTACTTCTGTTGTAAAGATGAGTTGCATAAACTGTAGAAATAAAGAAAATAGCTATTAATAAAATAACAACAGAGTTAATAAAAAACTTTTCTTTTTTCATAATATTATATTATGCATAGGTTATTTAAACTTGATTTATCACTTATTTTTGATAAAAATTTTAGATTTTATGATGTTCCCACATTGCCGTATTTATTTTATTCGATAATTCTTCTACATCATTCTCAGTTAGTTTTGACTTTTCAATACTTTTTTTAAATTGTTCTGCTTCTTCAATCTCATTCAAACGATCTTTTAGCATTTTTGCTATTAAAAGAGATAATTCTATATTTAGCATTTTTGCTTTTCTTTCAATTTCTTCTGATACATCTATTGTTATTTGAACCATAGATTACCAAATAAATTGATATTAATAAATTTATTTATTTTGTTCAATTCAGAAACAATATAGAACAAAATAGCCTAATCCTTAAAGAAGTTACAAAATAATATCATATCTATTCTTTGAATTAATTTATAAAATATCAAATTCTATAGATTGACCAACAGAATTTCCAGCGTCATCTACAACCTGAATATCTAATTCATGATGTCCTGGTGAAAATGTTAGTATTTTCTTGCAAATTCCATTATTTAATGAAGTACAGAGTTTTTTCCATGATGGGCGGAGGGCGGAATTATCTCTGTATTCAGCAACATCAAAATTAGGTTCTGTTATATCTAGGGTGAGTTTAACTGCTCTTTTCTTTATAATATACTCAATAGAGTTAATTTCTGGAGGGGACGTATCAATTTTAAGTTTTATTACTCTTGATTTGAATGAATTTCCTGCAATATCAGTCAGATTGAAATAATACTCAATAGTTTCAGAGTCATATTCTTCATCGTTTACATGACGTGAACAAGAATATCTGGTTTTATCTACAGGGTTTTGAACACAATCAGAATTAATATTAAAAGGAAGGGATTTTCTTCCAGAAATATCATTTCCATAATATAAAATTAATGATTTTGGATTTGCTTCCTTAAATTCTAAATAGTAATCAGATGCAGCAAATCCTCCCGAAGGAAGTGTTTTTGCAATTCTTGGTTTCTGGCTGTCAATAATAAAGCTTAAATTGAAAAAAGCAGTATTTCCAACTAAATCTCTTGTTCTAAAAGTTATATTGTTTGCTCCTTCTCTAAAACTTCTTTTTCCCCCATAAGATGTGCACTTATTGCAAATTGGACTCCATCTTCCACGCGAATCAGGATATGCATAATAAATAGATACAACTTCATCAACTTCAAGGTTTAATAAAAGAGCTTTTGTGTTGTAGATCTTACCTTGTCCTGGAGATAAAATTGATAGAATAGAAGGCTCACTGTCCACCGCTCCTTCTAAATATGTGCATGATAATCCAAGAGAATTACATTTATTTGGGCTAGCAGGCCCATATGCACCATTCGAACAAACACTAGCGCACACATTACAAGATGTTGAAGTGCAAGTATAATCTCTTATTCCAGGATTGCACTGCGAGAATTTAACTTTTTCCCCTTTTCCAAGGCAGACAAGCCCGTATTCAGTCCCACTAACCGTCCCAATAGAAAAAGATAAAATTATTAATATAAAGAATGCTAGAGCCATAATAGAGAATATTCTTTTATTGCATCTATTCTTTAATTCCTTCAAACCTTTTTTTTCTATTTTATTTGACATTTTCCTTCTTGTGTTATATTATTGCTATTTAATCTTTCATGTATTCAAAAATATATAATGAAAATAAACTAATAAAAAAAATCTAAAAATAAAAAAATAAAAATAAGTTGTGTTTTTAGATTGCTTCTCCCCAGAAGAAAATACTACCTGTGTCGAAGTCTCCGTTACATGGTTCTGGCAAGCTTAACTTGAAAGTCAAGGCCATTTCAGCACCTGGTGCAAGGACGTTTGCTAGATAGTAACCAGCCAATGGTCCACCTGTAGTGAAACCATCTTGAAGGATCTCTGCATTGTCATAGAAAGGATATGGATTATTGAATCCTGTTCCATATTCAATATTTGTATATCCTTCAATATCAGTACTTCTTACCACTGCTCCTCCTCCTGTGTTAATATTATCATCACCAGCAGAAGAGTAAGCTCCATTAGTTGCGAAGTATCTGAATGCGCTAAGAAGCAATTGATTTGTATTAGGGCATCTTGCTCCTGATGAAGAAGAATCATAGAAGTCTGTTCCAGATATAAACATATCAAGAAGCACTCC
>JACPLS010000044.1 GCA_016186375.1 Candidatus Pacearchaeota archaeon | reverse complement strand
CACTTAATCTCCACTAAAAGGTAAATATCTCAATTATTCCATAATTGTTCTTTGAGTTCGAAACGAGATTTAACCTAACTTTCAAATTATTAATTAGAAGGAACACTTATTTCTAGTGGAATCGCCATCCCGAGCTGTTTTAAAACTCTCATCAAAATTACTTCTTTTGTTCTCTTTCTAAAACTAAGTATTCCTATGCTTTTAACCTCTTGTGTTTCTCTATCTTTAGTTACAAAAATGCCTTCCTCTAAATCTTCTGTCTATTCTGTTTTTGGTGGGAGACCGAAGGATATCTCTAGGAAATCCCCCAATTCATCATAATATACATCAAATGTTTTTTGATTTTTCATTGTATTGCTCTCATAAAGTGTGATGATATTATGAATAGTATTTTGCGGAGACTTTCAGGTATTCTTTTCTTTGTTTGCTATACAGAAAATACCATGCAACAGAATCATCTCTATCGCTGGCCAGAATTTTGTCTGGTTTTGTGATAACTTTTATTAATTCTTCTGGGTCTACAATTTTTGGCCATTCTTCTCTTTTCCATTTTCTTATTGCTTTTTCATTTCTCTGAGAGGCTAGCCTCTCGGGTTTTTGTGGAGACAAGTTTAATTTCTTAAACAATCTCATAATATTTGTTGTGTGAATCTTTTTGCCTATTCTTTTTAAAATAATTTGTTGAACCATTTTACAATTCCATAATGGATTTTCAAAACCATAAATTGTTGCATCATCATAAAGAAGAGACATTATTTCTTTAATCTCTTTTTCGGACAATTTATAATCTGGACCTTTGGCCTTTTTGCTTTTTAATCACTTCCGAAAAATATTAAAGCAGCATTAGTCAATCTTATTTGAGGTGAGAAATGACTTACATTTTAAAATTTGGAAAGAAGTTTGATAGAGAGTTTGAGAAAATTGATAAGTCTGTTTCTGAACAGATTGTTAAGAAGTTAAAAAGATTAAAGGAAAATCCAGAAAGCATTGGAAAACCACTTTTTCACACTAATCCTGCCTTATGGGAATTTAGAGCGGAAGTTTTCAGAGTTTTCTATATTGTTCAAGAAAACACAAAAGAGATATGGGTATTATCTGCCAAGCATAAAGATGAATGTGATGAATACATAAGAAAAGGATACTCTAAAGATATTAATGAATTTTAACTTTGTGTTTTCTTTCAAACTCTTCCTCACTCAAAAACTGCCCAGATTCTATGTTTTTAGCTTCTTCGTTTAATTCAATTATCAATTTTCTGTTCAATAACATTGTCATTCTTTCAATTACTTCTTTTAAGTTATTTACATCATTTCTCAACTGTTTTATTTCTATTGATTGTTCCATAGAAGTCTTATAACGAGGTGCCTTTTATATTTTTCGGGCTTTCAATTTTTATGCAAAAATCTCGTTTACCCTGAACGATTAAAAGAAATCTCTCACTTGCCTTTCGATAGATCGTTGACAAAACACATTACAATAGGCAATCCAAATAATTGATTTCTCATTCCGTTTAAACCTTTTCAAAAACAAATACACCGTTCGACATATAATCCAGCTTAAACACAATTGTCAAGCATTTAAAAAGAAAGTTATTCTCCCACCCAATTGTAGCGCGCGCGAAAAACTAAGAAGGAAATAATCAAAAGGCAGATAATCTTTTTATTAATATGCATAAGAAAAAAAGAAAAACAGTAGAGATAATAGAATCTTCTCCCGAACCTGCTAAAGAGCACATATTTTATAATTTTCCTGGAATGGAAACCGAAGATCTTACGGATTATGATAGATCTACTGAGAATAGAGCGCGGACACTTAGAAGAAAACATGAAGAAATTGCAAAAGTAGCTCATGGATCTTTAACACATATACATACGCATTCTTCAGAAGTTCAAAAATATTCATTCTTATCCCGTTTTCTATACTCGCTCATAGGCATGGGAAGAGAAGAATTTGAAAAGTCGAAAGAAATGAGTGCATTGCCTGGTTACATAGATTTAGAAGGTTTTTTAAAAGTTAGCAGAATAAGAACGATGACTATTGCTGTAAGAGATCCTAAAACTGGAAAGGTTTTAGGTTATCATGTTATGAGAAAAACTAAAAACACCTCTAAATATGACGGGATTGTCGAAGAAGATATTTCAAAATACGAGGATGAAATAATGTCAGCACTAGAACATAATAATCCTAAAGAAGCAAGTGATGCATTTGATAATTTTGCCCTAAAATATCATATTAAACATAGAATGTTGCCTGCTGGAGGCTACACAATTAATAAATCTCGAAGTAACTTCGTGAAAAAGGGCAAACTAGAGAAGGCCGTTAGTACTTTAATATTAATCTTTTTAGGAAATAGCCTATTTTTTGTTTCTTCTAACATTACGGGCAATGCAATTGCTAACTTATCTCAAAAATCAAGCAATTGGATTGGAGGAGTTTTATTTTTTATTGGAATAATTGGAGCATTTTTTTATTTTAGAACAAAAAGAAGTAAGAAATAACAGCGCGCCAAATTCTACCCTCCCACTCACAACTTCTCAAATTGCTTGTCAATTACATTCTATATCAAATTTTTTGTGAAAACTATCCCTCCCGAGGCTCCGTTTTCGCACTTTGGCACATACGTGACACTTAATCTCCGCTAAAAGGCATATTCCTTTATTTATCCTGAATTACTTTTCTCATAAAAGACGGAATATGACCTAACTTCCAGCGCAAATTATTAGAACAAACTAATTATTTTTGAGAGCTTTTATTATTGTGACTGGAATTTGCACATCTATAGAAGTTCCAGAACCTTTTTGCACATTGTAGACGGCGTATCCTCTTACTTCCTTTGTCTTTTTATCAATTCTTACAAAAGTGTCTGGCCCAATTTTCTCATATGTTGATTCTGTTGGTTCTCCGAATCGTATTTCTAAATAGTCTCCTTCATTGTCGTAAAGTATTTTGCGGAGACTTTCAGGTATTCTTTTCTTTGTTTGCTATACAGAAAATACCATGCAACAGAATCATCTCTATCGCTGGCCAGAATTTTGTCTGGTTTTGTGATAACTTTTATTAATTCTTCTGGGTCTACAATTTCTGGATGTTCTTCTCTTATATGTGTCCAGCGTTTTTGTGTCAGTCTCAAATTCCTCCCCGTCTTATCAATTACCTCAAAAATAATCGTTTCCATAGTTTCATTAGTTTGTTCGGTATTTTAAATATTGCTCTATAAAAATTACTTGCTGGAAGTTCTTTTAGCCTGAACCATTAGACGAAGTCTCTTACTTGCCTTTCGGTCGCAAGGAAAAAATAAATTAGCAATTCTTATAATTGATTTCTCATTCCGTTTAAACATTTCCTGAAAAACCTTGCGCCATTCGGTGTCTAATCATGCTTAACCAAAATTTCCAGTTGTTTTTAATATCTGAAGTTGTTCACCCACCCAATTGTGGCGCGCTAAATCAAAAAACAGGGGTCGGCTCGAGGTCGCTAAAGCGAAATAGAATCTTGCCTTCGGCAAGTAGTTAATAAATATCCCCAATCTATTTTTCAGGTTTTAATCCTATAAATCCTTTGGACAAATATTCATAACTAAAAGCGTTTTTTAATATAAATTCATTCATATCAAAATATAATTGTTTAGCAAATGGTTTTCTTATTTTACATTTTAGTTTTTCTTCCCAATTAGTTATGTCTTCTTGCATGGTAATTCCAACTCTTAATGCTTGATTAAATTGTGGAAACCTCTGTAAAGATATACTCGCTACATCTCTAAAAAGAAACCTTGTAATATCTTCTCTAGAGAAATCTCTTGGATTTATGCTTATCCATCCTCCAGAGTCTTTTTTTCCAGAAAAATCCGATTCATTTAAAATTAAGATTCTTTTTTTCTCTGGAGGCAAGATCTCATCTTCTTTTGCAATAGCCATATAAGTGCTAACATCTTCTATGTAAAATGGTCCTATTTCGTAATCTTCTTCTAATTTTTGATGTCTTCCATATCTTTTAGTCCCCATTCTAAAGGGCCATTTATCTCTTTGAGCCTTCTCTCTCCTTAATCTAAAATCTTTTACGAGATTATCTAGACAATTAAGTAGAGGAGAACTTGCGATTAGTAAAGTAGGACCATTGGGAATGGTGACATATCCTTCTCTTATCCATCCAGAAGATAAAGGCGTCTTAAAACCTGTTAGTGCAGGATATCCAAATTGACTTTCAGGACTTCTATTAACTGCAGTAAAATAGTCTCTACAACTAGCAGGTTCTGCTCCGATTTTATTCAATTCCTTAAATGAACTTGCTATATCTACTTGTTCGTATATCAAGCATAGTTTTCCAAGTCCCTCAATTTGAGGTCCATAAATCATATTATTCATTTATTTTTGACTCTTTATAATTATTTAAACCTTTCTATTGTTACTATTTTATAGAGATGATAAAATAGCTGAGCCGACCCTCGTAAACCAAAAAACAACGCGCCAAATCCTTACTTCCCCCCCACAACTTCCCTAATAAGTTTTTAATTAAATCCAAATACAATTGTCAAAAATAAACACTTTAAATAAATAAAGCGGCAAAACGCTTTATTTATTAACTCATAGGTCATATAAGACAAATGGATGAAAAATTGAAAAAATATCTAGAAAAACACAATATCTTGTATAAAATATTTGAGCATCCTGCTGTTTATACTGTCGCAGAGTCAGATAAAGTAACTAAAAATATACCTGGAATTAGGTCAAAAAACCTTTTCTTGAGAGATGAAAATAATAATTTTTACTTAGTTTCTCTGCCCGGAGAAAAACGCCTCAATACTAAATCTCTTAGAAAGCATTTTAACCTTAAAGAGCTTAATTTTGCTTCTCCTGAAGAACTTAAAGAACAATTGAATATTACTCCAGGAAGTGTTTCTTTATTTTGTATGATCTATGCAAAAAGAAATATTATTTTGGTAATTGACAATGAAATATGGTCTTCACCCATAGCAGATTTTCATCCTAATATTAATACTTCTACATTAGTTGTAAGCCATAAAGATCTTGAGAAATTTGTATATTCATTAAAAAACAAAATAGAGGTAATTGATTGTGGATAAGAAATACTCTTTTATCATAGCTATTATAATTACAGGTTTAATAGCTTCATCTCTCTTTGTTTTATCATCAATTTCAAAGAGTTCAGAAAATAGAACATTGATAACAGTTGCTAGAGTAATTGATGGCGATACATTGGTAACAGCAGAAGGACAGACTGTCAGACTTTTAAATATTAATGCTCCTGAAAAAAGTTCATCATTGCACTTATTATCTAAGAATTATCTAAATTCTTTTGTTAATAAAACGCTTGAAATGGAAATCTCAGGAAGTGATAAGTATCATAGGTTACTTGTGAGATTATATTCTTCTGAATATATAAATAAGAATCTAGTAGAAAATGGTATGGCCTCAAAATTCCTTGTTTCTGAATCAGAGCTAACGTCTTTTTCTGAGGCAGAAAATAAAGCCATAAATGAAGGAAGAGGAATCTGGTCTCATTCATCTTATTATGGATGTTTCTCAACACATATAAATAAAAATGAAGAATTTGTAGTTATAGAAAATCTATGTCC
Source organism: Candidatus Pacearchaeota archaeon (assembly GCA_016186375.1). Lineage (GTDB taxonomy): Archaea > Nanobdellota > Nanobdellia > Pacearchaeales > GW2011-AR1 > VGKP01. The sequence continues at coordinate 4,651 of JACPLS010000044.1, read as the reverse complement.
TCAAATTAACATGAATCTCTGGATGCTAAAAGACGAAAGCAGAAAAACCTATATTTTTAGAAACATCACCCTTCAGGAATCTGAATCCTTGACTCTCTTTACTTCAGAGGGAAAGGATAAAGGTAAAGATGTTTTCTGGAATTCAAAAACAAATATCTGGAACAATGATCGGGACACTTTATATCTATTTGATAAAGAAGGAAAAATAGCTCACCATGAAACATACGGTTATTAAATTTATATTTATGGCATTTATCTTTCTATTTTTAGTAAATTTAGCAAATGCTCTGGAATTTAGTTTTAATTCACCTTCTTCCGTAAAACTAAATGAGGAGTTTAAAGTAAAAGTCTTCGCGTCAACAACCGAAGTTTTTGATGTCAAAATTTATGTAAAAGATTTTAATGACAAAGTTATATCCGAGATATACGATCAAAGTTGGAAAAGTTCTTTTTACTTTGTCAAAGAGTCATTTCCTTCTCGAACAGAATATTCCGTTAGAGTTACTAAAGCCTATGGCTCTTTTGATATATGTGTAAAGTTAAGAAAATCAGAGAAAACCACATCTAATGAATTATGTTCAAAAATAGAAGTAGAAGATACTTCTTTGTCAGATAGTTTTTCTGCACAAAATTCAAATTCAAACTCAAATCAAAATTCCAATTCAAACTCCAATTCAGAATCAGCAAACAATTATAAAAATACAAATGATGAAGAAAAGGATAATAGCAAAGATAAAAATAATGATGATGAAAAAGAAAACAATGGTAAAAATGTTGTTACGGATAAAGACAATAACAACGAAGACAAAGATATAGATAACAGAGATTCTCCTGATTTATCTTCTGTGAATTATTCAAAAATTAATTATCAATATTTAAATAATACACTTCAAGCTGAAGTAGATGAAGGCAAGATTATCCTAAATAATCCTATAAAAGATAAGATAAAATCATCTTCCACTTTAATTACAAAAGAAAGTTCTTTACCTCTTTACTTATTATTGGCTTTTTCTATATTTGCAATATTAGTTACAATTCTCTTAGCTTTGAGGAAACTTTAAAAATCTCTCTTTCTCCCTAATTAGGATTAAGGAGATATAATAAATGGAAAAAATTAACGCCACAGTGATTCTTGAAATTCTTGGCAAGCCAAAGGAAAACGTTTTAAATGCATTACAAGGGCTTATTGTCAAATTAGGAAATGAGCAAGGAGTAAAAATTATTGATCAGGTTGTTCATCCCATAATTAAAGTCAAGGATTCAAAGGAACTCTTTACTTCTTTCGCCGAATTAACCTTAGAGTTAGATTCTTTAGATTATTTTTTCGGTATTCTGTTCACATATATGCCATCACACATAGAACTAATTTCTCCTGAAAGGATCAATTTAAGAAACGATGAACTTAATATTTTAGCAAATAAATTAGCATCTCGCCTTCATGATTATGACGCAATTGCAAAAAGAATGATTGCAGAGCGCAATATACTTATACAAAAATTGCAGGAAGTTGCTCCACTCGAGCTTAAAAAATTAATGCAGCCCCTCCAAGCTCAACAAGAAGAAAAAACTGATAAACAAATCTCCAAGAAAAAGAAAGGGAAGAAGAAATAAAACCAATATAATTAACCTTATTAATTGTATATCATTTTTTATCTATAAGTTTAAAAAATAATCAATTATAAAATTAAATGATAAATATAGAAACAGATTACATCAACAGGTATTTTACAGTTTTAAATGTCATTTACGGCAAAAAAAGAATAAACTATCCATATCCTCCATTTTTTGGGGCAAGATCCACTTGTTTTGATGAACTTAGAGGATATGATGAATTGAGACCATCAAATGGATTGGAAATATCTGTATTATTTTATGGTATACGTAGAGCAATTAATTCAGGTCACTCCACTTTAGACAGAGAATGGGAAAAACTATGGGAAAATATATATGGAAAAAGAGACGCAGAAAATGAATATTGGGAAATTCCAAGAGCTATGGTGATTTTACCTCTAAGAAATCTTTGGATTCCTGAAGGAAAATTTGAAGAAAATCATTCTTTATCAGGTATTTTAGTAGATTCCAATATCGAAAGAGCTTGGAATTCAGAGAAGATGCAAATTCCTATTTTATCTGACAGTGAAAATTGGAGAAAAAATGAAAAAGGAATTTACATTTCAAATGATAATGATTTAAAATTTATACCTAATGAAAAGTTTAGGTTAGGCAGACATACAAAAAGTAGTTTCATAAGAGATAACTATGCACAGACTATTTTCACCAGAAGAGGAGCAGAAATTATTGCAAGTTTCGCTTATGATTTTGGATTGAGTCCATACATTAGAGGGCTTAATGCTGAAGATTCAATAATAGGTGAGGAATCACTTGATAATCCCATACAGAGAGATACAATTTTATATTTGGGAGAAAAGGAATTAATACTTGATTGTCAACATCTAAGTACGTTTCATAATTATTTTCTTTTTGGGGTTTTTAAAGAAAAGAAAAATATTTACCAAGTTAAAATTAAGGATGTTTCGCGATTGAAAGAATTATAGATAAACAATTATTTAATACCAAAAATAAGTAAAACTAATAATAAAACCTAAGGAATCTTCTTTTCAGATGACAAAGGCAAGGTCATCTTCTTTTCCAATATAGAAGCACCAGGTTTAGCTTTTCTATATTTATAATAAATATAAATTAATATTAAAAGAGCGATAGCAGCTATTAAGTATCCAACCCATTTTGAGCCACCTGCTTCAATAGCGCATGATCCTATACAGCACTTTCCATCTAGGCTTTCTGTCTCCTTTCCATCACATTTTTCATCTGATAGGCATAATTTTCCTCCGAGTTCAGAACAATAAAATCTCTCTGTAATAGATACCTTGCTTCCATTATCTTTAATGCTTAAGTTTCTCTCTGTTAAATTTCTTAGCACAATAAGTTCACTAATATTTTCAGTAAAATTAATATAAACCGGCAATGATAATGAAATATTGTCCTTCTCTGATTGGATTAATATCTGCTCATAAATTCCTTCTCTTAAATTCTTCTTCAAAGTTATGTTAAATTGCGCCCTTTCTCTAGGTGCAAGATTAATTGATTTTGTTTGAGGTACAATTGAAAAAACATCTTTATTATAAGATATTTGTATATCCGTTAGCTCTCTTTCCAAAGAGTTAGAAATTTCAAAAGAATAAAAGATATTTTTTTCTGAAATTAAATGTACATTCTCAATTCTAATAGGAATTAGAACAATAGGCCCTTTAATTACTCTAGGAGGGTTGTTGCTCATAATGTAAACAGGAATAGAATATTTTCCAAGATGAATTATTATTAGTTCTGTTCCACCAGAATCATCAAAAGGAAAATTAACAATATTCTTGCCAGGTTTAATTGTAATATCTTTCCTAATTGGATAATCTAAACTGATTATTCTGTCAAAATCTTCAAATAAATTAACATCCATGTTAAAATCTCCATTCACAACTACAAAACCAGGTTCAATATTATAATTAGTCATATTTCCATCAACAGAAAAATTCTGCTCAAAATTTATTTTTTTATTTTCTCCAGAAACGGTTGTTGCAATATCTTTAATTCTTAGAGTATAATTGCCCTTTGTTTGAGGCATTATTGCCCATAAATAATAGCTTCCATTCAAATTCTTAAAATCATAAATAAATGGCACTTCAACATGGCCTCGCAAAAAAGCAATTTGTTTTGAATCTATAGGCTCTAAAATATTTCCAGACAATTTAACTATTGCCGTTTCTCTTGATTCATAGCTAGGGTGCAGATCTGTTGTTATTGCCATTGTATTTGTACTTGATAATATTATACTAAACAGGATAAACGCGACAATAGATAATAATCTCCTCTCCATATATTTTAAAGAAACAAGAGTTATATAAATCTGCCGTCTTTTATTTTTCTTTAATAACCTTGCTTTTTTTGACAAGCTTCAAAGAGGGAGTAATATATTTCATTAATCCATTAAACTCTTCATAACTAAAGTTTAAAATTCCTGATCCTTCTCTTCCTTTGAAAAAAACTTCAACATTTCTTTTTTTAGGGTCAACAAAATCTTCGTGCATAACAACATCATCAATTGTTCCTTCAACATCCGTTCTTGTTACTTCCCTTATCGGAGATATTTTTTTTACGCGAATTCTCATTCCAGTTCAAGTTTACTTATTTATTTAATGATTGTGGCGATCCAAGAATAATTTTGCATTATATACTTGAGTTTTTGTCAAGAAAATAGGTAGACATTTATATAAATTTTCATAAAGCGATTTATCTTTATTTAATTCTGAACATTACAACTATTTTAAGAAATTTTTTAAAATTGAAACTCCACTATAAATGTGCAAAAAAAAGATTTTTTGATTCATTAAAAAAATTAGCAGATTTTAAGAAAAACAATCTATTAACCCCTTAAACTGTTATAATCAATTTCTATGTACAATAACTAATAATTATGATACCAAGAAGAATCTTATAGTAGATGAGCAAGAAAAAAATCTTTTCACTTACTCATATCTTTAAGTTTTTTCAATGTTTCTTCAAACTCTCTGTCTTTTTGAGATGGTGGTGCGCGTTTTTGTGGCATTGTCTGAGGCCTTGTTGTCGCAGGTCGGGTTGG
>JACPLS010000097.1 GCA_016186375.1 Candidatus Pacearchaeota archaeon | reverse complement strand
CCATAATAAGCAAAGATTTTATCATGTCTTTAATGTAAATGGGCGGTCTTCCATTCATAACTATTCTTTTCTCATCAATACTCTCAAAAAAATCTGTTAAAACACTTAGAAAGTTCTTCTTCTCTAATTCCAGATAGTCTCTCTTTTCCAGAAAGACTATCTTTTGTCTTTGTATTGGTATTATTGTTTCCATGTTGTTTTTCTCCTAATTTAAATATGAAGAGGCGCATCCCATAACTACGCCCCTCTTTGAAGCAAATCCCATAATTTTGCTTCTGGAAAGCCGTTTTCCCATAATCGTCCTTTCCGCCATACTTCCCTATGAAATATAGTAATATTACCAATATTCACTACTATATAAACCTTTCTAAAAGAGAAATTTGGTAATATGAATTATAGATAAATTTATATACTAGTAATACTTATAGAAATTATGCAGAAGTCGCTTAAAAAAGGAGAGGGTGATAATCTTACTCCTAAAGTACAAGAACCAGAAGAATTGATTAAAGAAGTAAAAGTACAAGACACAGGAAGACAATTCGTAGTTCAAATTCCAGCCCAAGTAGTCGAGGCTCTTAATATAGAGAAAGGAGATATAATTACTTTCAAAGTTCCATTAGACAAAGTAAAAGACTATTCAATTAAATTAAAGAAAATAAAGTAAAATGGAAGACAAAGTAAAATTTCATCCAATTGATAGGGATATTATAAGAAGTATAAGGGACAATAGGTTAGCCAGCACTCCGTCCAAGATAGCTAGGACTATAGGAATACATCCAGTAACTGCTCAAAAACATATAGAAAAACTCTCTAAACAGGGTTATCTTGATTGCAAAACAAAAGGTAATAGAACTTACTGTAAGGTTAATGAAAAAGAGTTAAGAAGAAGGTTGTTTTAATTTACTTAATTGACTCAGTTCTTAACTTTTCTATCTTGTCGTGAACATAACTATAAAGTTCCTTTAATACTTTATCAGGATTTTCAATTTTCAAAGCCCTTAAGATTGCTAAATCAAGTTCATTTCTAACACCCAATTCTATTTGTCTTGGAATTGAAGGCATCTCTCTTTTAGTATATTTATCAAAAATTAATAGCAATTCCTTTCTCGTAAAATTATCTAATTCTTTTATATTTAACATTGGAAACTTTTTAATATCAGATATAAAAGCTTCATAAAAGCTACCTTGTATTGCTCTACCTCTTAACAAAAATAAAAAAATGTGAGCTATACTATTATACCAAAGGGTCAAGATTTTGGCATCTTCTTCGGAATTACCAGATAAAATTAAGAACATTCCCCCCCCAGTTATGTTGTCTTTTGTATAATGAGCCATTATTTTTGCAGTATTAAGTCTTAATTTATATATAATAAATAAATTACCAAATATTTTGGGATTTCTACGTAGAAGGTAAGTGTAAGAATACCACGGAATATTTTCTTTTTTGATAGATTTTAATAAAGTAGAAGATTCTTTGTCCATGCCCATTTTTTCAGCTAACAAAATATATCTCTGTAAATCTTTATCTAATCTCTCATTAGGATGAATAGTAAGGATATAATGTTTTGGCTCCAAACCAATTGTAGAATATTCATCAGGCTTCCTAAGAGCTGAAATTAATAGCTTTTTAGAAATCAATAGCCTTTCTGAAGTATTTTTATGTTTTATAATAATTGATTTGTCTTTTTCTTCTGTTATATTCCATAATTTATTAGGTAAGAAAAAGAAATTGATAGGAAATCTTCTTATGCCTTCTGCAATATTTTCTTTTATAAAATCTTCGGCAATAACAATATTCTTACTTTGTAACAATTTCTTATATGTTTTTGTAGATTCTTCTGTAAATATCATCCAGTTTTTCTCTTGTGCAAGTTCTTTTTGTGTCACAGCACGAACCCTTAACAAATTATCTTCGTAGGCTTCTTCATCTAGTTTTTTTATTTGATGAGATAATTCTTTTGTATTTTTTAGAGTTAAAGGTTTTTTTAATGAAATAAACAATGTCTTTTTTGCTTTAGACTTTCCTTTATTTTTTGTAGCTACAAACAATATTTCTTTAAATGTTGCTTGTTCAGAGAAAGCAGTTTCAACATCAGAGGTTATTAGATAGTCAATGTTATAATTTGCCAGGAAAAAGTTTGATAACTGCTCACCATAACTAGTATAAAATGTTGAAGCTGGTAAGACTGCTGCAATCTTTCCATCTTGCTTAAGAAAGTCATCGGCATGTAACAAGAATAAAGCATGTAATCCCATTCTTCCCTGAAAATATTTCTTGTTATTACTTAACTCAAATGAGTTTTCTATAAATCTTTTATAATTATTGTCTAATAATTCCATTCTTGTAAATGGAGGATTCATAATTATAAGGTCAACAAGAGGTACACTAAATTCGGCATCTCGAATATCTTCAGCACTAACTTTTTTTACTATTTTGCTTTGATTAATCCAATCAAGAACTGTTTTTTTTGGAGATAAGCTAAAGAAGTCTCCGAGAATTATATGAATTTCATCTGTAAAACTAAGTGGCTCTTGCAAAGCTAAATGAATTGCAGCTAAATGAGCTGCAAAAATTGATATATCCCCCCCTATTATTTGTGTTAATAATTTTTTGTGTATTTCTTCTGAATTATGTAAGTAAAGGTCTCTTTTCTTTTGATAAGAGGCAACTAATAATGTACCAGAACCACAAGCAGGGTCTAATACTTTAACGTCTTTATTTTCTATACATAATTCTGCAAGTAATTGTGCAGCAGCATTCGATGTATAGTATGCGGCGATTCTTTTTCTAAGCTCTTGTGGAATAAGTCCATGAAATATTTTTCCAAGAATATCGTGCTTAATTCTTTGCAAACCTAATATGTTAACTGCTTTTATGATAGAATTTATAGCATCTATTGATTCTGAAGGTAGAAACTTTGCTATTTTTGCTCCAAAAATAGACTTATAATCATCTTCTAATACTCTATCAAAATATCCCTGTAGTTCACCTATATTATTTATCTCAATTAGCTTTTTATATTTGGAAGTTGCTTCTGTAGATAAAATATGGTAAAATAATATTTGATTTATTATTAAATATGCCGTTCCTTTCTTTATAGCCAAATCAAATTCTTTTTTATTTTTAGAAGAACTAACTATTTCACTATCTAGTTTCTTAGCAAAAAAGAATCCCAATGGTTCTTCTAGTTCTTTCGACTCAATTTTCTTAATATATTCTAAAATATCGAAAACTGCCCCCTCTAATATCTTAACAATAAGGTCGTCATTAAGTTCAACAGGATGTAATTCAGTAGTTTTGGTGATAACTGAAACTATGAAGTCAATTGTCGAATTAATTGTTTTTTCATCTAATTTTGAATTTAAGCGTTCGTCAATTTTAGGGCGATTATCAACAAGTTGAAAAGCAACTACATCTTTAAAATTAGTTGCGAATGTTTGATTGGCATTTAGACTATTCATATAACTTATTGCTTGATTAAAACCATCATAAACTCCTTTTGATGCTTTTTTAGTTTCAATAACTGCAACTACACCCTCGCTTCCCAAAGAAATAATATCTCCATCACGAACAACTTTATCTTTAATTACAATTACTATGTCTGGAAAATGGGTTTTACGTTTATTGTTTTCTTTATCAATATAACTCAAAGAAGGGTCATCAAACAAAACCATTCCTTTAGGTTCAAGCATAGTGCTTAATTTTTCAATAAACTCTTTACGATAAGATTTTTCTGTAAGTTTAAAGTGTACCATTTATAAATCTATTTAATTAGCTTTATAATCTTTATTCTTACTTTTTTTAGTCCTTAAAAGCATTAAAATCAAATACACGGCAAGGAATATGCCTGCTTCCTTAGAAATGCCTATAAATGTAAATTTATAATAAATTTCAAGGACACTAATTACAATAAATAAAGCAATCCATCCAATAATTATCCAATCAAATAGACTTTTCATCGTATTTTTATTTTAAACTACTCCGAATGCTCTTAATACAAAATATCCTGCAATAATTATTGCCCCCAATTTCAATATCGATTCTAATAAGTCATTTTTTTGTGCCATTTTATTTTGTTTCATTTAAAACACCCTTAAGATTCTCAGTACTAAGACGATAATTATAATTGTTCCTATCCATTGTAGTATTTCTTCTATTGTTATTTTCATCTTCTTTTTTATCTCGTTTTCCTCCAAGAAAAGCAATATTACTTTATTTAAAAGTCTTTAGCAAATTGATTGGATAATTAATAGACAATTTGTGTACACTTTATGGACGAAAATAGGGTTTGTGGACTGTGTCATTGATGATGATACATTTAAAACCTTAGGCAGACTCGGAAAAGAAAAATAAGGAGGAGATCAAATATAACTCTTAAGATGGAAGTTAGAGAGGATGTAGAAAAAATACCCTTATTTTGCGTATTTCTTCAATTCGTCGCCGTGTAGGCGGACTAGTTTTGCATCCGTAAGTTTCACGAACCCAACATCAAACCTATTTAAGTCATAATTTTTTTCCAGAATTTCCTTGAATATCTTAAGGCAGAATTTTATTCCTTCTTCTATGCTCATTTCTTCCTTGTAATCCTTTCTTAATATTTCTTTAATTTTCTCATCGTTTTCTCCAATAGCATTTGCTTTATAAGCGAAAAAGTTTCCTGTTACATCTGAAGTGTATAGAGTTGAAACTCCCTTACTTACCCCTCCTAATAATAGAGAAACTCCAAATGGCCTTGCTCCACCGTATTGAGTAAACATCTGCTTTCTATCAGAAAGAGTTCTTATTACAGAAATTGGCTCAATAGGAGTTCCATATGTGACTCTATTTTGCTGGGCGAGAACTTGAGCCATATCAATTAGGATTCTTATATCTGCCAATACTCCCGAAGCACTTGCAACTATGTGTTCATCTATCTCGAAGACTTTATTCTTCGATTCTGAAGCAATCAATTTATCATGAATTCTCCTGTCAGCTACTATCAATACACCATCTTTGCAAACAAGGCCTATGCTGGCACTTCCGAGTTTAACTGTTTTTTCAGCATATTCAACTTGTAATAGAT
>JACPLS010000043.1 GCA_016186375.1 Candidatus Pacearchaeota archaeon | reverse complement strand
TAATTTAAATAATTTAAAAATATATTCTAAAATATCTTACTGTAATATATCTAAAAATATATAGCAATTAATATAAATGCTTAATATACCATGAAATGTATGGATAAAAAAGATGTAAAAGTAGTTATACTTTGTGGTGGAAAAGGAACTAGGCTTAGGGAAGTTTCAGAACTTGTACCGAAGCCCCTTGTTCCAATAGGAAAAATGCCTATTGTTTGGCATATAATGAAAGGATATGCCTCCCAGGGCTATAAAAACTTTATACTGTGCCTTGGTTATAAAGGCGACTTAATAAGAAATTTTTTCTTGAATTATGCAGACCATAATCATGAGATTACAGTCAACTTGAAAAGTGGAGAAATAACAGAAAGGAAGGGAGAAACAGAAGACTGGAATGTTACATTAGTTGATACAGGTGAGGAAACAAATACTGGAGCAAGGCTTTATGCAGTTAGAAAATATATTGAAAACGATCCTTGTTTCATGCTTACATATGGTGATGGAATCTCTGATATAAATTTAGATAAATTATTGGAGTATCATTTATTGGTTGGAGCTTCAGGAACAATAACGGGCATTAGAGCGTCATCAAAATATGGACAAGTAAAGACAGATGAAAAGGGAATCGCAATTCATTTTGCACAGTATCCACTTTTGGATGAGAGAATAAATGGAGGTTTCATGATTCTTAATAAAGATTTTTTAGATCACCCGTTGTTGAAACTTAATCTTCCGATTGAAGATTCTCTTGAAGATCTAACAAGACACAGAAAGATTGCTGTTTATCTTCACAATGGAGCTTGGTTCTGTATGGACACGCCACAACATTTTGAGCATTTAAATCAACTTTGGAAATCTGGCAATGCACCATGGAAAATATGGCAATAAAATTCAGATGAGAAAAAATGAGCAAAAAATTATCTAATATATTTCAAGGAAAGAAAATTTTAGTAACTGGACATACTGGATTTAAAGGATCTTGGTTATCAATTTGGTTGAGAGAACTAGGAGCTAAAGTCATTGGATATTCGTCTGATCCGCCAACAAAACCAAGTAATTTTATTTTAACAAAACTGGCAAAAAAAATAGTTGACATAAGAGGAGATATTAGAGATATTGAAAAACTTGATAAAGTAATTAGAGCATTTAAGCCGGAGATAATATTTCATTTAGCCGCCCAAGCAATAGTCCTGACGTCCTATTCTAAACCTAAGGAAACTTTTGACATTAATGTAGGAGGAACTATCAATGTTTTAGAAGCAGCTAGACATTATCGATTTGTAAAAAGCATAGTGATTATAACAAGCGATAAATGCTATAAAGATCAAAGCATCCCTTGGGGGTATAGAGAAACGGATTTATTAGGAGGAGATGATCCATACAGTGCAAGCAAAGGTATGGCTGAACTTGCGGTGTCTTCTTATCGGGTGTCTTTTTACAATGAAAAAAATAAACTTTCTATTGCGTCTGCAAGAGCTGGTAATGTTATAGGTGGAGGAGATTTTGCTGATTTTCGTCTTGTCCCAGATACTATGAAATCCTTGATCACTGGAAACAATTTCGGGCCTTTGGAAACTTCAGGTATTAAAGCACAAGAAGTTGTTGAAAAATCTATTTTTCTCTGGGGGAAAGGATCATGGAAACACATTAAAATAGAAAAACCACGAAAAGAAACTAAACTTCTTAGATTAAGCTGGGAAAAAGCAGCACAGAGGCTGCATTGGGCGCCCGCTTATACATGGGAAGAAGCACTTGAATCGACAGTAGAATGGTTTAAAGCTTATTCTGCGCAGAGAAACAATCCTGAGATTGATTTATATGATCTTTGTGTTAAGCAAATTAGAGATTATACTGAAAAAGCAAGAGAAAAGAAGATTGAGTGGGCTGTTTGATGCTAAACAATTTATATACGCAAAGAAAGATTTAAATAGAATATTTCTTTTTCTGAAATATGAAAAAGAGAATATTTTTAGTTGTTTTCAGTATTTCTCTTTTTTTAATTACTTTTCTTTCAATTGTGTCTTCAACAATAACTGATAATAAGATAAATCAGGATAATTTATTAAACTTGGTTAAATCAGATCATATTTCTAAGAGTTTTATTGATAAAGAGATTATTAGAGTATTAGGAGAGAGCAATTTGACAAAAGAACAAAAAAATTCTATTATTCGTGCCTTTAGAAAAAAATTGGCGATAAAATAGAGAATTTAGATTCTGAGGAAAATGTTGAAATATCGAAACCCAAAGGATATATTGTTGAATTTGCAGAAGAGCCAGCAATTAAACAATATATTAAATCAAATGAGAAATACAAAATAAAGACGAAAAAAGATACTTTAGAGAAAAAGAATATTATCAATAAAGAAACTGATTTACAAAGGGTAAAAATCAATAAAGAACATATGAAAATAAAGGCGGCGATTGCTACAAAACTTGGAGTGAAATTAAATGATGGAACAACAGGAACTATATCTAAAGTAAGTGGTAAAACAATTGAAAATGTCGAAAGTGGAAGTACCTTCCTTGACAAATTGTGGAATAATGTTCTTGATTTTTTTAGTAGGAACACATTAACAGGAGAAGCAATTATTAATAAGGGTTCTCAACAAGCTGCTTCATCCTCTTCAAAAAAAGTAATTAAAATTTTTGGTGAATGGGATTCTGTTTTTAACGGTATAGCACTAAATATTTCAGCAGAGGAAGCTGAAAAAATAAAGAAAATTTCAGGAGTGAAAACAGTTCATCCCAATGTAAAAATTCATACATTTTTACAAGATTCTGTTCCATCAATTGGAGCTGATAAAGTCTGGAAGATGGATAAAAATGTAGGAGAATGTGATAAACCTGGAAAAGATTGCCTGACAGGAAAAGGTGTATCGATTGCAATCATTGATACTGGTGTAGACTACACTCATCCTGATCTTGGAAATACCAACATAATGCCCAAGGAGAATTTTGACTTTTTAAACAAAATAACTTCTGAAAATAATTATCAAGGACAAAATATTGAGATATCTGGAGGTAAAATATATTATAGTTCGCTGACTTCAGGTAATTTTGAAATATATTCTTATAATTTTAAGACCGGTAAAATTTTAAAGGAATCTAAAAATATCAGCTACAGTTATGATGGCTTTTTTATTTATAATAATGTGATGTTAGCTCTGGTTCACAAGAAAAGTAATTGGGAGGCAGGACTTGTAGAGATTGATTTAATTAGTGATACTGAAAGAATTTTAGTTCCTTTTTCAAGCAACGATAGACAAATTCATACCAAAAGAACTGGAAACTATTTATTCTTTAATTTTGCTGATAATATTAATCTTCCTTATGATAAAATTGTTTTTAAAACTTATATTTATAATTTTGATTCTAAATATTTTAAATATATAGCTGAGGGGTTGTCTTCATGGGGAGTTGTTAATAATAATAAATTATATATGACTGACGGAGATGACGCCTCGATTGTAGCCGTTTATGATGCAGAGACCGGTCAGCGTCTTAATAACTTAAATACAAATAATCTAAATACTGCCGTTCTGGATTCTTTTGATGATGAAATATTGCTTTATCGCTTTGATCTAGGAGACTATGAACTTTTTAACACACAAACTAATAAATTATCTAAAATATTTCATACTCTTCCTATATCTGGTACAAATTCAAACTTAGTTAAATCCTCAGGAGAATACGCCCTCTTGTGGTATTCTAAGCCTTGGATAATCGCTTTGAATGACGAGATTGTTGTCTTAGAGGAATTGAAGGCTCCATGGGGCGACCACACTAATAAGTTTTATATTTATGATAGAGTCAATAATAAGTTAGTTTCATTTATCAATTTACCTTATATAATAGAGGAATTACATTTGGATAAAAACAAAATTTGTTTTAGTAACGATTTGTTTGAAGTATATTGTTTTGACTATGATTCAAGAAAACAATATGTCTTTCAGAAATTTAATCCTTTTAACTCAAAGGTCATTGATGGCTATGATTTTATAAATGGTGATAGCGATCCTATGGACGACAATGGACATGGAACTCATGTTGCTGCAACTGCGGCAGGAAAAGGAGATTATAACAAAAACAATATCTATGAGCCAAAAAAAGGAGAAGTTTGGGGAGTTGCGCCTGATGCAAAAATAGTTGCTTATAAAGTTTTAGATTCAGAAGGTTCAGGTTATGAAGATGATATTATTAAAGCCATTAATAAAGCTTCTGATCCTAATAACGATGGCGATTATTCTGACCATATAGATATTATTAGTATGAGTTTAGGCGGGTTTGGAGATCCTGATGATCCAATATCAAAATCTGTTGATAATGTTGTTGACGCAGGAGTAGTTGCAGTCATAGCTGCAGGAAACTCTGGACCAAGCGAAGGGACAATAGACAGTCCTGGAACAGCCAGGAAAGCTATAACTGTTGGAGCAACATATAATAAAAATTACGAAGGTAGATATTGGAAAGATGAAAATCCTAAAAAAAATCAAATTACCTCCTTTAGTTCTAGAGGTCCAGAAATCTGGAATGATAAAGAGGGAATCGAAAGATATCTTGTGAAGCCAGATGTTGTTGCTCCTGGAGCATTCATATGCGCTGCTCTTTTACCAGGATTTGAACCTTGGGATCATAATCCAGTTTATGAAAAATGCATAGATAATAAACACGTTTTGCTTGCTGGCACTTCTATGGCAACACCAATTGTATCAGGAGCAGTCGCGTTGATTAAACAATATCGCTCAGATTTATCTCCTCAAGAAATAAAATCTACCTTAAAAGTTTCAGCTAAGAATATTGGTGAGAGTATTTTTGCACAGGGTGATGGTAGAATATCTATTTTTGATGTAATTTCATTCAATTCTTCATATTCTACTGTTCAAATAGAGCAAGTATTATTAAACAATACATCTAATGAAATAATCATATCTGGCAGCAATTTAGGAGAAGAATACAATCTAGAATATAGTCTGTCTGATTATCCTTTCAAATGGCAAACTATTGGCCGTGGAAAAAGAGTAGAAAATAATTATTTAGGTACTCTAAATACTTCCTCATTTTTTGGAAACAAAATATTCTTCAGATTAAGTTCATTTAACAATCAAAATAAAACATCTGGTATAGATACATCATTCTTATATTTTATTGGAAATCAAGAAAAAGGATGGCCAATAAAAATTCAAGAAGACGAATTTGATATATCTGATTTGTTATATTCTATTGAAGATCTAGACAATGATGGAAAATCAGAATTGATTATTGCTGTGAATGGATATGAAACCGAAAATTATCTTTACGTTATTAGTTATAACGGAAGCATTATTACTAAAAAATCCATACCTAATATAAATGGAAATGTAGGTTATATTGATTCTCTACAACCAATCAAAAATAAAGAAGGAATAAGCCATATTTTGGTAATGGTTGATTTTAATGATCTAACTAAATTATTTGTATTTGATATTTATGGCTCTGAAGTTATTAAACCAGCTATTTTTAAAAAACAATACGGCGAAATCTTATCAGTTGGAGACATAAACAAAGATAAATTAGAAGATGTACTAATTGTTACAAGAGATGATGACAAAAAGCGCAGTCTCTTGTATGTGTTTGATTCAAATATGCGAAAGATTAGTGGGTGGCCAATTATTTTTAAAGATCCTCTAATACCTTCTTCTATTTCTTTAGCTGATATAAATTTGGATGATATTCCAGAAGTAATAGTCTCTGTAGGCAATTATTCTCGTATTGTTCATTATGATTATATTGTAGAGATCTTTGGCACTCGTATAAATATTACTATAAATTTTGAACTTCCAGTTAATGGTACAAGAATATACTCTTATTCTTCTAATGGAAAAGAAATAAAAGACTTTTATTATTTTGATAAATATAATCCTTCCCCATATGGACTATCAGTTGGTGATATTAATAATGATCGTTATAGAGACCTAGTGGTTTCTTCCGGCATTATCTTTAATAACATTACAAAATTAGTAAAATATCTTAACTTTTCAAATTCTTCTGTTTCTTATCTTTCTATAGGTGATGTTGATGGAGACGACTATCCAGAAATTTTCTATATTTTTAATTATCAAATCGATAACGAAACACGCGAGGGAATTAATCTAATTAATAGAGATGGATTATCTTTAAGCGGTTGGCCTAAATATCTTCCAAGAAATAGATTTTTTTCGGAATATCTTCTTATAGGTGATGTTGATGGAGACAACTATCAAGATTTAATTATGACGACTTCTAATAAGTTTGGAGATAATCCTGAAATTTATGCATACAATTACAAAGGAGAAATTATTGTGCCTTTTCCGATAATTATTAAAGATTCTCTATCTGATATTTATCTTAAAGATTTTAATAACGATGGTGATCTAGAATTAATAGTCACGACTATTAATGGTAAAACTCTACTAGTTTATAATCTGTCTTCTAACTCAACAAATGCCCAATGGCCAATGTTCCAACATGATATATATAAATCTGGCTGTTATGACTGTAATTATCAATATACCCCTAGATCTACTGAACGTCCTATTCCTAGAAATCCAAGAATACAACCTCCTTAAAACAATTTGATTTATCCAGGGGCAGTTGGGAATTTGAAGTCGTAGCATAAATTATCTAGGTGTTATTTATCTCTCCTTGCAAATTCATTTATGGCTCTTATTATTTTCTCTACTATATCTTGAGTAATAAAAAGAGATGATTTTTTGTATAGCGAGATTATTTTTTCAATTGCCATTTTCTTATCAATTATTTTTTCTTTAAATGCTCTTAGAACTATTCCTGCTGTCCCATGTGCTTCAAGATTATACTGAGTAGAAACTCTTCTTGCCTCTAAGTCATCAGTAAGAAAATAATCTATTTTTTCTTGCAGTGCTAATGCAATTGCTTCTGATTCCCCTAAATCTAGTTCATATTGAAATGATAAAATTTTAGCAGTATTTTTCCAATCTGATTTTAACATAATAATTTTAATTTTTTTAGGAATTGAGACTTTATTTTTGTTTACCTCTAATGCTACTTCTTCTGGAATAAAAACAGTAGAAAAAATGTTTAAAGCGTTTATCAAATTAATTTCTGTTAAATGTAGTATTGGTCCTGTATTGGAAACAGCACTATGAGCCATATAAACCCCATTGAATGTCTTCCTTTATTGCCGATTCAAGTTGTATAACTTTTTGTTTCTTTATAAGTTCCCGGATAGCATTTCTTATAAGTT
Source organism: Candidatus Pacearchaeota archaeon (assembly GCA_016186375.1). GTDB lineage: Archaea > Nanobdellota > Nanobdellia > Pacearchaeales > GW2011-AR1 > VGKP01. The sequence continues at coordinate 610 of JACPLS010000043.1, read as the reverse complement.
CAGATTTATTTGCATACCATCCTTGTTTAATTAACTCTTCCATTTCATTTACTATACGTTTTGTCAATTTTGCCGGAACTGTCTCCATTTCATAATCTTTCATAGAGTATTACTCGAGTAATACTATTTAAATCTTTTTGTTTTTTTATTAGAGTAAACTATATAGCTATTTACGGAGGTGAAAAAATATACTTAGATCGAGAGAACATTTAAATATCTCTTTCACGAAGATAGACCATGGTAAAAGAGGCAAGATAAATGGGATGGAAAAACTGGCCGTATTGGTTGAAGGGAGGGGTGATTGGAATAATATTTATATATTTGATTTTGTTATTGGGGATATTCAATATTTTAAATGAAAATAGTTTTTTATATATTTTATTACTTCCTGCATTGGTTGTTTTTTTTTATTTCCCTTATACTTTTAATTTAGGAGGTTATGAATGGCAGTTTATTACTTATTCTATTTATGGACTTATTATTGGAGCACTTATTGGATGGATTTATGGTAAAATTAAAAAGAAAAAGGAGACAAACATAGGGAGATGAAAGTAGCAATAAATGGCTTTGGCAGAATAGGAAAGCAGTTTTTGCTTGCAGCAATGCTGCA
>JACPLS010000092.1 GCA_016186375.1 Candidatus Pacearchaeota archaeon | reverse complement strand
AGGATAACTTTATCAAAAAAGACGTTGAACTTAAAATTGTATTACAATTTAGAAAAAATTAGAACCTCTCACATTATAGAAGAGATTGAAAAACTTTACGATTTCCCAATTATCGTTCTTTTTGGAAGCTTTTCTTCAGCCACAGATTCAATAGAAAGCGATGTTGACATGTGTATAATATCCAACATAGAAAAAGAGTTTCCTATAGAAAGATATGAGAAAATCTTGAATAGAAAGATAAGCTTGCATATATTCACTAAGAACTCCTTTGCTAAAGCAAAGAGGTTAAATAAAGAATTAATTAATAATATCTGTAATGGGATCGTTTTATCTGGAGAATTGGAGGTTTTATGAATTTTGAAAATAGTTTAAGAGAGAGAAAAGTAAGGAAAGTTATCCCCAATAAAATTAGGGCTTCAAGTCTAGTTAAGTCATCAATACAAGCAGTTGAGACGGCGAAGATGATACCTTTGAATACTGGCAGCGCCAAGACTATTCTAAGAGAACTTTACGAAGGATTGAGAGAATATTGCGAATCTATTGGTTATTCAAAGGGCTACAAGTTTTTGGACCATGAATCTATAGGTTATTTTTTAAGGGATGTATTAAAAGAGCAGGCAATCTATGGAAAATTTGATAGATATAGAAAATTAAGAAACGGTATAAATTATTACGGAGAGAATATTGAATTAGAAACTGTCAAAGAAGCAATCATGGAAATTTCTAAGATAATCAAAGAACTAGAAAAATATTAATTCAACAACCTCTTATTTGTGTTATTTAACAGTTCCAAATTAAGGCATAAACGCTCTTATTTTGCCCTATTTTTTCTTACTTAATGGAAAAATACTTGGGCTGTTTAAAGCGATTAAAAAATTAACTTTTGTAATATAGTGCTATTTTTAGAGCAACATATTAAAAAAATATTTCTCGATAATAATAAGATTAATTACAGAATTTAATTTTGGATTTTTATCTCTTTATATTGGTACTTGCTCTAAAGATATTAATATTTTAGGAAGAACCTATGCTTTTAATAGAATAAGCTTATGGCTTGATTTTATATTTTCATCAATTGTAATCTCAATCATAGTTTATCTAATTTGGTCTTTAATTTAAAAGAAAAAATGACAGATTCTTTGCTTATTACGATCAAAAAACTAACAAATAGAAGATGTCCAATCATTAATCCAATCTTTTGATTCATCAAATGTACTACCAACAAATTCAAATTGAGCATAAATTTGATTTCCGGCAATCACATACCATATAACTTGATTTTGATCAGCATAATCAAAAATATATGTAATTGCACCTTTTGCATCTCCTTCTTTAATTAAACCTCCAGTATCTCTTTCTTTTGTTGATTTAAGATCGCTAGCTAGCTTTTCATAATCACTTTTTTCTCTGAATTTCATAATAGCTGCTTGAATTGACTTAGATTCTCGTGATAAAGTTTTTATAGAATAGACGTTAAGATATCCATCAATTTGCATAACTCTCTTTACATTATCAGGTCCTTCCCATTTAAAGGGTTCAGTAAGTTTAACAGATGTGCCTGTATAATCGCCTATTGAATTCGGAAGTTTACTATTATCAATATCAAATAAACAGTTAGATAATTCCGAAGTAGGAATTAAAACTTCCAATGACTCTTGCTTGGAATTCTTATTTATAAAAAACAATATACCTATTACAACTAATATTACTATGATTGTAATTGTTATATTAATTTTGGATAATCCTTTTTTATTCATCATATAATATATGAAATTATCTTTTTAAACTTTTATATTAGTCTCTTCTCAATATCAATTAACCTCTTCAATTTAACAAATCGCCATTTAGTCGCAATCCCGCATTTAATAAAATCAGCTTGAAAGCCAACAGCATAATCAGCGAGAGCATCATCCATAGTCTCACCACTTCGATGAGAGATAATTGTCTTAATCCTATTTTTTCGGCAAAAATCAAAAATTTTCTTTAATTCCATAAGGGAGCCATTTTGATTAGGCTTAATTATAAGCGCATTTATTGCTCTAAATTTTAAAGCTTTTTTAATTCGTTCAATATGAGTCACAGTCAAGTCATCTCCTATAATAAGATGTTGAGATGACTTATTTATTTTTGAAAACCCAGAAAAATCTTCTTCTTGAAGAGGATCTTCAATATATAACAAACCATATTTTTTAATTATTTCATTTATGTAATCTATCTGCTCATCAGGAGAGAGAGTTTTATCATTATATTCATATCCTTTTTTCCTGTAAAATGTGGAGGCAGCTATATCTACTCCAATATTTATTTTATTTTTGAATTTTTTTAATTTTTCTAAGATTTTCTCTTCATCTGAGCTAGCTTCCCAAGCACCCTCATCATTTAATTTTTCCCCTTTTAATATTTTTTTTAATTTTTTATGAATTAATTGCATTATGTTAACATTTTCTCTAATTCCTTTTCCCTTAGGGATTAATAAAAATTCTTGAAAAACTGGCTTATTTTCAGAATAAGAGTGAACGCCTCCGCCAACAACATTTCCAATTGGAATAGGTATTTTCAATCTTCTTACCTTTGGGTTAATTATTTGCCATAATTCCTTTTTCTCTGATTTGGCAATTGATTTAAGGATAGCAGATTCAAGGGCAAAAAGAGCATTAGCCCCAAATTTCTTTGCATCTTTATTCTTAAATTTCTTTTCAATTAATTTTTCTATCTTAGATAAATCTTCAAAGCTCTTAATTGAAAAAGGAATTTCTAATTTATTTATTGCAGAAATATTCCATTCAAGGCTTTTATAATATGAAGGAGTTTCATATTTGCCTTTTGATTTTCCAGATGGTGATGATGCCTTGCAACCATTCACAGATACTTCAATTGTTTCTTCGCCTCTAGAGTCTTTAATCTTCCTAGCTTTAAATGATTTAATGAGCATACAAGGTAAGGGAAAAAGAGATTAATAAATCTTGAGTTTATATCAGAAAAATTAATCAAATAATTCTACTTTAGACCTAAATTGATGACCTTGTAATTTTCCGCTCAATACTATCAAAGAATATTCAAATATTGCAACACAAATACTCGGCACAGTATTCATAAAGTAACTATCCAAGGTTTCATAATATTGTATTTTTTGATTTATGAGTCTATCTTGATGTATTAATAAATTATTTGGAAATCTAACTCTATCTTCGCTTCCATCATTATCTATAAAAAAGAATACGCCTTCATAAAATTTTTTTTGACCATCAGGATTCATATATTCCAGTTTTCCTTGTTCTATCTTTATTAATGTTCCTTCCAATCTCTCTAATATTTGTTTCATAATAAAATTTATTGCTCTTCTCCAGTACCCGTGGTCTCAGTTTCAGGTTCAGCTTCATCTGCTTCAACTAATCCAAGTACCGGAGCTTCTTCAACTATTTCTTTTTCAACTTCCTGCTCTTTGGCAACAATTTCTTCATCTGAAATATGCTCTTCTTTAATTGCATGAAGTTTTTCTTTGTGTTTTTTTGGTACGGGCCTGTGAATATCAATAGGCAAAACACCCGCTTCTAGTTCTTTTTCAGCTATTTTTATAGAGTCAAATTTAATTTCTTTAAGATCAGAGTCAGAAAGTTTCAATAAAAGAGGTGCGTCCATTGCAATTTGTAAGGCTCTAGCACCTAAAACACGAGCGATTTCATATTTTGTGAATTGCTGCCCAGTAATTTTTGTTTTGTTTTCCATACTATATATAGATTCTAAAAAAACTTTTTAAGCTTTTCGTTTAACTCATCAAACTTTTTCGGTATAATCTGCATCATATTTTCTATTTCTTCTTGAGAAAAAGGAACCGCCCCGCTTTTTTGGCATGAATTTATCATCAACTGCTTATTCCATATTGAGATTCCAAATGAAATTCTTACCTCACACGACTCTGCTTCTTCTCTGGTTGGGTCAAGGACAAGAGAGTTTCCCAACTTGTAGAAAGTTAATGGAATAGGAGATGTCTCTTTAGATAAAGGAAGTTTTTTATTTGTTTTTTTATCGTAATCTATTTTTCCTTCTTCATTTAATTCTGGAAACGTAGTACTTTTTAAAGCAGCAACAGCAGCAAAAGTTGCCGCATCAATTAAATTACCATCATCATTAATAGGATATATATCGATTATAATAGTCCATACTTTTTCTTTGGGTGTGATGACAAGTTTTTCCATATCAATCATACCACATTCTCTTATTGCCCTGTCTACTAATCTAGGCAATTCAATAGCATAAAAATCTGGTGGACCCATTTCAAACCTTGGTGAAGCTAAAGGAAGAAGATCACCTGAAACCATAAGATTTCCTTTATCTGGAGAATCAGGATAAGGTTCTCCAACCTGAAGCTTAACTCCTGCAATTACTTCTGTTTTTCCAATTCGTATTCTTGCTGAGCCTTCTGCTTTATTCGATACATTAAATTCAAGGTCAATTTTTCTATGTTCAAGAAGATTACGTCCATCAAATCTTTTTTCTTTTTCAAACATTCTTTTTAATGTCTCTATCGTGAGATTTGAAGATTCCATCGAGCTCATTGTTCTATTACCTCCTTAAGTGCTTTTTTCTGAACCTCATAAATTTTCTCACAAGCTTTATTTGCTAAATCAATAATTTCTTTGACTCTTTCTGGTTGAATTTTTCCATCTAATTGAATCAAAGTGAATTGGTCACTATTAGCAATTTTTGCCAAAGGAAAATCTGTTGGACCTTCTCCACCTTCAAAATCTTCCTCATCTTTATCAAGGTCGATAATCAATTCTTTATCTAGCTTTCCAAGAGCAACAGAGCAAATTAGATTCTTCATCGGAATTCCTGCATGTGCCAAGGCTAAAGATGCTGCATTAATTCCTGCTGTTCTCGTTCCTGCATCTGCTTGAATAATGTAAATCTGGACATCAATAACCGTATTAGGAAAATCTTTTATGTCTAAAACCGGTAAGAGAGCAAATTCTGTCATCTTGGAAATTTCTTGTGATCTTCTGTTTGGCCCGGGTTTCTTTCTTTCAGAAACTGAAAAGCTTAGCAGATCATAGTTGACTCTTAATATTCCTGTTGAAGGGTCTTGCATATGCTGTGGATGCAACTGTCTAGGTCCATATACCGCCGCAATTGCTATTGTATTGCCAAATGTGAACATAGCTGATCCATCTGCATTAGGCACTACTCCAACTTTAGCCTTCATTTGCCTCATTTCAGTCAACCCTCTTCCAGATGGTCTTTTTAATTCTTTTGTTTCTTTAGTCATTTTCAATTCTTTTCAAACCACACCTCCATTTTCTCAGTTAAACCCTCCACATGAACTTTTTCTGTGACATATTCAACTGCTTTTCTTGCTCGAATCTGCGATTCTAAATCATTTCCCTTTATCCAAATCCAGCCATTCTGGCCCACCGTTATAGCGCATTTTGTTTTGTCTTTTATAAGGTTAATCATGGATCCTTCTCTTCCAATTACTCTAGGCACCCTGTTAGGGCTAACTCTGAAGATAAAGCCCCCCTCAAGTTTTCCAAGTCCTTTTCCTTTTAAAGTTAGGTCAATGCCTCTTGTATTAACAGACCATATTTTTGCAGATATAACATCACCAATATCAAGAAATTGGTCCATCTCACTTTTATTTATAAATCTAGGTGACTCATCAATAGGAAGAAAACCTGAAGCAGCCGAGTCAATATCAATTATCCATCCATTGAAGACTATATTTGTAACTCTGCCCAAGACTACATTATT
>JACPLS010000086.1 GCA_016186375.1 Candidatus Pacearchaeota archaeon | reverse complement strand
ATCTAAATCCAAAAATTTTTTGCTCCATAATTGGATTTTGATAATTAAATGCAACATATTTTAAATATCGAGTAAAAACATTAGAACCAAGTATTTTCCCAAATTTAATAAAGAAATTATGAACTTTCTCCGGGTCAAATTTAAATAAAAATGGTCTTAATTTTACGTGATAAATCATGTTATTTATCTTATTTCTTAGTTCAATTATCTGGTTCATATTAATCTTAAAATTTAATGCTTCTTAAATCAATGGGTGAAATTAGTTTCATACAATAGTTTAAATATTAAAAAAATGAGAAAATACAGGAGATAGTAAAATGTCATTTAAAGAATTTACTAAAGAACTGAATGGAAATAGGGTAGAAGGAGAGCTCATAAAAACAATATTTTATTCAATTTTAACTTCATTTTTTACTCTTGTTGTGTTGTATTATTTAAAACTTAAGAATATAGAGGACTTTTTTCCTAAGTATGGATTATTTTTGTTTCTTTCTGTTTTAAGTTTAGCATTAATTTCAGCTACATTAAGGCAAGTCAGAGCATATAAAGAATTTGCATGCATGTCAGGAATGATGATTGGAATGACTACGGGAATGATAGCGGGATTTTTATCTGGATTTTATGTTGGAGCGACAAATGGCATGTTTATTGGCGGAGTATTTGGCCTGTGTGTGGGAATATGGCTTGGAGTTTGGATGGGAAAATGTTGCGGAATTATGGGACATATGGAAGGAATAATGGCGGGATTTATGGGCGGATTAATGGGAGCAATGACTGCTGTCATGCTGTTAAATGATAATTTACGCTGGGCAGCAATTATTATATTTATAATTAGTAGTCTGATATTAATATCACTTAATTATATGATTTATAAGGAAATGAAAGAAAACCAAAGACAGAAACACGAAGACCATATGATTACTGTGATTGTAACATTTGTTTTAATTATTATAACTATGTGGATTATGATTTTCGGTCCGAGAAGCGCGTTATTTGGATAATATTAGAGTTTATAAACTATATAAATTTAAGAACAATATGAAAAACACAACAATGTTAGCAATGATGATATTATTAATTATAGCAGGAGGTATTTTTATTATAAGTAGAGGAAGCACCAACTCAGATGGAAAAAATGGAGAAACAGTCGCTGTGATAGAAGGGGATGCTCAAAAAATAACTCTGGGAACTAAAAACTTAAATTACTATCCAAATACAATTAAAGTCACGGAAGGAAAACCAGTTGAGCTTACGTTAGATGAGAGCGTTACAGGTTGTCTTAGATCATTTACAATTAAAGACCTCGGAGTGTCAAAATATGCAAGAACACCAAATGAAAAAATTGTTTTTACTCCAACTAAGAAGGGTACATTTACTTTTGCTTGCTCAATGGGTATGGGCTTCGGAAAATTGATTGTTGAATAAATTGACATTTAGTAAAAGAAAAAATGAGAAGAATACTTCAAAAACCTTATGTGTATTGGATTATTGGTATTTTTATTTCTTATATATTTATTAATCTCTTAATTAGTGGTTTTTATCAAACAATTCCTCTGATTATTGCATATGCAGGAAGTATTAATTGGCTAGAATTAATCATTTCTATCATCTTTTCAATTACTATCGGATCATTAGTATCAATTAATGCAGTTTACGCTTTTATAAAATATAAAGAGAGACAACAATGGAAAAAATGCAAAGAAGCAGGAGTTTTAACCGGTCTAGGAACTTTAGGAGGATTAGCAACAGGATTCTGCCCTCTTTGCATAACTGGCCTATTCCCTTTAATATTTGGTTTGCTCGGAATTAGTTTTTCTTTTGCAGCTTTGCCTTTAAAGGGTATAGAAATTCAATTATTAGTGATAATAATTTTATCTTTGAGTTTATATCTCTTAAATAAAAAATAATTGTGTTGAGAAAGATGGAACGAGAATTAATTTATATCATAGAAACATTTAAATATCTCTTAGATATAAATTAATTATGGCAACCATAACAATTAATGTTAATAATAAGATTAACCAAGAGTTCAGAAAAACTGTCAGAAAGAAATTAGGAGAAAGAAAAGGAGTTCTAGGAAAAGCAATAGAAGAGGCTATAAAAAACTGGCTTGAAGAAGAAAACCAAATAAGAATAGCAGAAAGGCAGATCCTAATGGCGAAGAGAGGGCTTTATTCGTTAAAAAACTGGAAATTTAACAGGGATGAGATACATGCAAGATAATAAATTATTCTTCCTGGACACTAACATACTTATTTATTATTATGATAAAAATGAAAATATAAAAAAGATCAAAGCCGAGAGTTTAATTAATCAATGTTGGAACAGAAAAATAAAATTAGTCATCTCAAATCAAGTTTTGTCAGAATTTGTTTCAGTGGCATTACATAAGCTGAAGCTATCTGTAGATGAAGTATATTTTGTTGTTAAAGATATAATATCTTTTACAGGATTTATTAAAATATTTTATTATGATAAGTCTATTCTAAGTGCGCTTGAAATATCTAAAGATTTTAATCTATCTTTTTGGGATGCACTAATTGCTGCAACTATGAAAGAAAATAATATTCTTAATATATACACTGAAAATGTTAAAGATTTTAAAATTCCTTGGATAAATACAGTTAATCCTGTTAATTCTTAACTATTAACAATTAGGTTATTGGAATATTATTAGAAACATTTAAATAGTCATATGTATCAAATATTCATATGATAGATAGAAACATATTACAGCATATACATAAAGAGGGCTTTGGTGAGGAAAAAGTCTATGATGCATATAAAATATTTTTTGGAACTCTTGTTTCCGAGCATAGATTGAGAATTATCAACCTTCTAAGAAAAGGAAAGAAAAATGTTTCAGAAATTATTGAAGAGTTAAAAATGGATCAAACAGCAGTATCTCATAATCTTGCAAGATTAAAACAGTGTGGCTTTGTTATCTCAGAAATTGAAGGAAAATATCGCTTTTATAAATTAAATGAGGAAACTATAAAACCTCTTATGCATTTAATTGATAAACATATGGCTCAATATTGCATTCATATTTTACATCAGGGAGAAAAAGAAAATGCACAAAGATAATAATATTGTTATTGCTTTGGTAATTGCAATAGTTGTTTTTTTATTGTTTGGCGGTTTTGGAATGATGGGATTAAGTAATTATGGCAATTATAACGGAATATATGGTATGATGCGAGGATATAATAGTGGAATCGGGTTAATGTGGTTCGGATGGATAATCATGATTTTAGTTTTAATCGCACTTGTTTTATTTATAATTTGGCTTATACAACAATTAAAAGATAATAATAGGAGAAATTAATGGTGCGAAAAATTATCATTAACAATAAAAATGCATATCAATGTGGCGAATGTAAATTTAAATATAAAAATAAGAGGATAGCAACAAAGTGTGAAGAATATTGCAAGAAATATAAAGCATGTAATAGTGACATAATTAAACACGCTCTGAATATCAATAGTGAAAGGAGGAAAAAGTAAAAATATAAAATGAAAAAAGCAACCCTATACATAAATGGAATGCATTGCGCTTCTTGCGCTTCCAATATAGAAAGAAGCATATCAAAAATTCCCGGAACAAAAAATCAGAGAGTAAACTTAATAGCAAAAAAAGGTTTTGTTGATTGTGAAGACAACATAAAAGAAGATGATCTAAAAAATGCTGTAAAAAGAGCAGGATATCAGGCTATTAAAGTGGAGTTCTCATAATATGGAACACAATCATATTCGTCAACAAACAAACAGTGAAAATGAAATAACAGAAGATTCTGAGATAAGAGACTGGTTTAGAAAATTAATCGGAGTATGGGTTTTTGCCATACCTATTTTTATTTTAATGATTCTTCAAAGATTATTTGGGATAAATATTTTTTCTGAACAAGTTTCAGTGCTCTTGTTTTTAATTTTTGGTTTTCCTGTTATTTTTATTTTTGGATTTAGCACTATAAGAGGCGGTTTAAGGGGTTTGATTACATTTTATTTTAACATGGATTCCCTTATTGCTTTAGGGACTATTATTGCTTACATTACTGGAATTTTAAATCTCTTTGATATTTTATTGGATTATTCTGGAGTTGCTTCGGCAATTATGGCAATATTTATTACTGGAAAATATATCGAGGCAAAAGCTAGGGGGAAAGCAACACAGGAAATTAGGAAACTTCTTGAACTAGGAGCAAAAAAAGCACGCGTATTAAAAGGAAAAAAGGAAATCGAAATACCAATTTCTGAAGTAAGTATTGGAGATATTATGATTATTAAACCAGGAGAAAAAATTCCCACTGATGGCATAGTTGTCAAAGGAGAAAGTGCTGTTGATGAATCAATGATAAGTGGAGAAAGCAAGACTGATGAAAAAAGAGCAAAGAGCAATGTTATTGGAGCAACAATTAATCAGGATGGAATTTTATATGTGAGAGCAACAAAAATAGGAAAAGATACTTTTCTTTCACATATAATTCAATTAGTTGAAGAAGCTCAAGGAACAAAAGTCCCCATACAAAAAATGGCTGATAAAGTAACGAGTATATTTGTGCCTATTATCTTAGTCTTATCAATTTTGACTTTTTTTGGATGGATGTTAATTACAAAAGATATAAGTGCTGCGGTAGGAACTGGAATTGCCGTTCTTGTTATTGCTTGTCCTTGTTCTCTTGGCCTTGCTGTACCAATAGCTCTCACTGTTGGAAGCGGCATAGGAGCTAAACGAGGAATATTAATAAGAAAAGGAGAGGCAATCCAGACGATGAAGGAAGTAAGAATTATTGTGTTTGATAAAACAGGAACAATAACAAAAGGAAAACCAGAAGTTACTGATATTTATTCTGATGTTAAAGAATCTTACTTATTAGATATTGCGGCAAGCCTTGAAAAATTAAGTGAACATCCTTTAGCGAGAGCAATTGTTGATAAAGCCAAATTAAAAAAATATAGAAAAGTATCAGAATTTAAAATATTAAGAGGAAAAGGAGTTGAGGGTTTGATTGGAAAAAATAAGATAGTAATTGGAAACAGGACTTTAATGGATGAAAAAAATATCCCTACAAAAGGATTTGAACCCAGAATTGACGGTTTAGAAGGTGAAGGAAAAACAGTTATGATTGTTACAGAAAATGCCGAAGTTATTGGGCTAATTGCAGTTGCAGATGATATTAAAGAAGATTCTGTTATAGCAATCAATGCTTTATCAAGACAAGGATATAAGACCCTTATGATTACAGGTGACAATGAAAAAACTGCAAAAACCATAGCAAAAAGAGTAGGAATTGATGCTGTAATTGCAAATGTTCTTCCTGAAGATAAGGCGAAAAAGGTAGAGGAATTGCAGAAAAGAGCGATGGTCGCATTTGTCGGTGATGGTATAAACGATGCTCCTGCATTAAAACAAAGTAATGTTGGAATAGCTATGGGTTCCGGAACAGACATTGCAATAGAGGCAGGAGATATAGTATTGGCAAAAGGATCATTAATTGGAGTAGTTCAGGCAATAAATTTATCAAAAGGAACACTCAGGAAGATAAAGCAAAATCTCTTCTGGGCTTTTGCCTATAATGTGGTTGCTATTCCGTTGGCTGTTGCTGGTTTATTGCACCCTATAATTGCAGAAATTGCAATGGCTCTTTCATCAATAAGTGTTGTAACGAACGCAAACCTCTTGAGAAGGAAAAGGATATAAAAAATCTGTCTTATGCAAAAAGCTTATAAACTCTCTATTTCTAAATAGAAATATGAAATTATTCAACAAAAATACAAATAAAGGCGCAGGAGCCTTAGCTGTAGTTATTGTTATAATTGCTTTATTGATTATTGGAGGATTTATATATTATTCTGCAACAGGCAGCAATAGTGGGACAAAAAACGTTAACACAGCAGGTAGCACTTTGAAAGTTAGTGGAGAGGAAAACTCCATTGTACCGGCTAATCAAGATGCAGAATCTGCAAAAGAGCACACTATTGAAATATTATCATCTGGATTTTCCCCATCAAGTTTAGAAATTAATGCAGGAGATAGTGTTACATGGGTAAATAAGGATTCTTCTGAACATTGGCCTGCTTCTGCTATGCATCCAACACATACTGTTTACCCTGGTTCTGATATAAAAAAGTGCGGAACTGCCGAGCAATCTAAAATATTTGATGCTTGTAACGGTCTATCGGAAGGAGAAAGCTGGAGCTTTACTTTCAATGAAAAAGGTTCTTGGAATTACCATGATCATCTTTTTTCAGGAAGATTTGGAAAGATAATCGTTAAATAATTGTAATATAAGATGAATAATACAGATTTAAACAAGAGTAATAGAGAAGTTTTAGTTTCTTTTTTTCTTCGAGCAGGTCTTGCCGTTGTTTTCTTGTATGCTGCAATATCTGCATTTCTCAATCCTTTAGCCTGGGCAGGATATATTCCTGCTTTTGTGCAAGCAATAATACCAGCAAAGACTTTTCTTCATATACATTCTATTTTTAATATTTTACTTTCCGTTTGGCTTTTATCAAAAAAGCAGGTATTCTATGCTTCCATTATTGCTTCACTAGCCCTCTTAGCAATAATATTCTTTAATTATACAGCCTTAGATATTATCTTCAGAGATGTTGCAATATTATTCGCCGCCATTGCACTAGCTATCATATCATATAAAAAAGATTAAAATTAAACAAAATGACTTCAACAGCCATATCATCTTTAATAGCTCTCTCTGTGATTGGCCTGATTGACGCTGCTTATATTAGCTGGCATTCTTTAAGAAAAAAACCTCTTGTATGTCCTATAAACAAACATGATTGCAATGCTGTTGTTCAAAGTTCTTATGGAAAGTTTTTCGGTATTAAAAATGAATTTCTGGGAATTTTTTATTATCTTTTTGTAATTATTTTCGCTATGATTTTTTTCTTTAATAATATTGTTTGGATAAAATATCTTTTAATTATTTCTTCACTTTTAGCTCTTGCAGCATCAGCATATTTATTTTATGTTCAGAAATACATTCTGAAGAACTATTGTTTTTATTGCATAATTTCTGCAATTATTAATCTTCTGTTATTTCTAAATATTTTAGCTGTTTGATAACCTGATATTTTATCGACGATATATTTTTTTATAAAAACCTAATAATTAACTACTTTTATTGACAAAAATTTATGAGAAAGTTTAAAATACACATTTTTAGTATATTTTATATGGTTAATGACATAAAATATGAGTGTTATGTAAGATATTCTGGGAGGCAAGATTGGGACAGACCTTTCTTATCAGTGCACGATTTAACAAAAGAACCTTCAGATGCTTTTCGAACAAAAACATTGGATTTTAAAAGATTCAATCCTTTGATTTTAAGATCTGCAGGAATGCAAGATGGAAGAATTAATTTAAGAGATAAAAATCTAATTATTCCTAGAGAAAGAGAACAATCAACAGATGAAGTTAAACATATAGATGCATTTTTGGATATAGAGGATGCGAATCTAGGTGGTTGGAGAGTTTTTCAAAGTTTAATAATTCCAAATTTTCCCAAAAGAAATTTCAATGAAATCTTAGTTGCATATACTGAAAGAGATGTTCTGGAAATATATAATACACTTGGACAAAGAAAGGTTGGTGAGGTAGAATTTAAAGATGTAATTCCTGTTGGAGAAGTCATTCCGGTTAAAATGCAGCAAAACACCGGAATAAGAAAAATATTGTTGGATAATATGCCGGATTTGTTAAAAAGATTTAATAGAAAAAGGCCTGTTGAAGAAGTTAATGCTGTTTTTCATGTTAGAGATGATATTGAAAGAAATTATGTTAATTTACTTATAGGACACTATTCTTGATTTTATTATGAGTTCTTATAAGGCAATCTATAATTCTTCCCAGGATGTAAAACATTCAGCGCATCTATTATTTTTGGAGCAATTTCTTCTCTATGTTCAAGAGCATAATCAACATATATTGGGGATGTATTAAATAATTCTAATATTTCTTCTCTATTAAAGCCAGTGTCTTGAGCTTCATATATCTGGCTCGCTAAGCGATATGTTAATTTCACTCCCTTATATCCAAATACTTTTACAAATACTCTACTGCCCTTTATACCATAATTGATTAGTGTATGTACTGGTAGATTCATAAAAAATGCTCTATCGGAATTATTCATCTTTATACTACGAGAGCGAGAAATCATCTCTTTTTGCTCTTCTGATAATCTATTGGTATTTTCAACTTGCCAATTCAGTGATTGTAAACCAACTTTATCAAAAAGTTTTTTTGATTGAGAAGCATATTTTAAACCTGATCTTTTGCTTATTTTTTCAAAAGACAATTTTTCTCCTTTTAATTGCGCTTCTCTGTAATATCTGAAAACAGCAACCAATTCTTCAAAATTTATTAGAGGATGAAAACGTTTAGAAGATGATCCTTTAAGACTTAATTTATATTCGGTTGCTTTTTTTTCTGCCCATTGAGTAACTTCGTCAATTAAATTAAATTGTTGTTGAACTTTTTTTTGGAAAACATCAATTAATTTTCCTCTTTCTTGTTGCAATTGCCTTTCTCTTTCATTATATTCGTAGTATGATCTACTTGTTCTCCATTGCCCATATAATCCACATTTATTAATTTTTTGTCTAATTCCCTCTCTTGATAAATCAAATTTATCCCCTATTTGTTCGAGTGTCAAACCTCTTCTTACAAATCTGTAAAATAGTTTATTTTTTTTATCTTCCTTACGTGCTTGTTCTCTTAAAGGCCTTTCATTAGGAGAATCTATTAAATTGATTTTAAATTGAGAAGATAACAATCTAATATAAGAATAAGATAAGTCTGTTTTACTAATTGTTTCTTGAATTGATAGACCTTCTTTTTCTGCTTCCTTTAATTGCAATAAAGTCCTATATCTCCCAGTCATAAAGCAAAATCCAAATTTTTCTTGCCATTTACGTGCAGTCTGATAATCTACATTAAAAAATTTAGCTAGATCTCTCGGAGAATCATTTCCCTGAAGAATAGACTCTTGTATCTTCTCAATTGTTATACTCTCTTGCTTTTCTTCTCCAGCTTTAAGATAATCAGGCTTTCTCTTAGGCAGAAAGCAAATGCCTGCTTTCTTAAGAAGGCGATATATTGATATTCTTTCTAAATCCATTTCTCTAGCCAGAGAGGCAAGAGAGTCACAACCCTTAACACTAATAGCGATATTTATCTCTTGTAATCTTTCTTCAAATGATCTTCTTTGCTTTTCTTCCGATGGAAAGGCAATTTGATAATGGCTCGTTATGATATTAAATGCAACGGGAGAGATTTGCAATTTATTAGCAATCTTAAATGAACTTTTATATCCTTTTTTAACAGCTTCTTTGATGGAGTCTTGTACTGCTTTTTCATATAATTGAACTGTCTCTGGTTGCAAATCCAAATTTTGAGCAACAGCTAAATCATCTAATCCCTTGCTTTTCAATTCTATAATCTTTAAAATTACATCTTCCAGATGGCTCATAAAATTCAGGCACTTTTCTCATATTTAAATATTACTGTAAAGTAATTACATCACTCATACCTCAAAGCATCAACGGCTCTGAGCTTTGATGCTCTGTATGCAGGCCAGATGCCTGAAATAGAACCTGCTAAAAAAGCAAAAATAATGCAACCTGCAATAAGGGAGAAAGGAAATGCGGCCTGTAGTAGTGTTGTACCTAGTTGCTTTATTGCAATAATTTCAATGCTTTTTGATATTCCTGCTCCAAGCAAGACACCAACAATCCCTCCTACTGCCCCAATTAAACCTGATTCTATTAAAAATATAAGAAGTATATCTCTATTTCTTGCACCAACTGCCTTCATTGTTCCTATTTCTCTTGTTCTCTCAAGAACAGAAGTAAACAAAGTATTTGCGATACCGATGCCTCCAACTAATAGAGAGATTGCTGCAACTCCAAATAAGAATGCTGTAATTATATTTAAAATTGAGCCAAAACTTGCTAATAGTTCTTCAGGACTCAATATGATAAAATCTTTGTTATTTCTGTCAACCTTTCTCTCATCCCGTAATTTCTTATCAACTTTTTTTATTACTTCATTAATATCTTCACCTTCATCTATCTGAACAATTATTTGATCAACGACGTTTTCTTTTTCAGGAAAAAGTATTAAAAAGTCTTTTATACTCATATATATCATTCTGTCGTCAGAAGGATTTCCTATTGGTTCTAAGATACCTTTTATTTTGAACTTTTTTTTATTGATTTCTAAATTGTCTCCAACTCTTACTGGCCTTTTGAAAATATTATTATGTTTATAATGGCTACCAATCATAACTTTACCTTCATCACCTTTTTTTAGAATTGATCCATCTTCTGCTTTGTAAGATTCAATTTCATCAAACACTTTAGATTTATCGAAAGGGAATCCAATTGCCAGAGTAAATCTTTTTTGATCTGAGAAAACGACCTCTACATTATGAGCAACGAAATATGATAGATCTTTAACACCCGGAACTTTTTCAATAGCATTTACATCGCTTAAAGATAAAGATGCTGCACTTTCTGTTCCTGGTCCAGCTATCTGCCCCCTGGGTTGAATAAAGAATTTATCTGTTCCAAGCAGGCGAAACTGCTCTTCAACTGCTCCTTGCAAACCTAATGATATACTTATTAGCATGAAAATTGTTGCAATTGAAATTATAATTCCTAATATTGTCAGCCAGCTTCGCAATTTTCTTTTTCTTATGTTTCTTATTGCCAGGATAAAATAGTCTGTGATCATTCTAAAATCTCCCCTATTATATTATGCCGTCTCATTGGTATAAACCAACAATTATTGTATATTGCTGTAGGAATACTTTCTAAAGTGTATATTCCGCAATCTGGTCCATAAGTATGACAAAGTAAACCTGTCAACCGCAGTAATGAAGATTCGATATAATTTCGATCTTTAATTCCTAATTCAAGCATAATTTGAGGTAATGAAAATCTAGGTGCATGACCCCTCCAAGATCTTTTTTTAATGTCTT
This sequence comes from Candidatus Pacearchaeota archaeon, assembly GCA_016186375.1. Lineage (GTDB taxonomy): Archaea > Nanobdellota > Nanobdellia > Pacearchaeales > GW2011-AR1 > VGKP01. Next base: position 11,246 of record JACPLS010000086.1, on the reverse strand, counting down.
TTGTTCTATCCCACAAAAAAGATAAAAGTCGAACATCATCTTGTTCAATGGTTTTCTTAAATTCTCCTTCCTTAACTGCTTGTTGAACAGCTGTAAAATTTTCATTTGGAACAACACAATTTTTATAAAAATACTTATGATATCTTGCATCACCTTGAACGATACCAATTATCCCATGTAATTTATATGTACTTCTTGCATGAATTTTATTAATAGAGTTATTTAATAAATCAAAATGATTTGATAATGTGCTACATTCGACTGCAAGACTTTCTAATTTTGACTTATCTTCCTGATTCATAATCTCTTGTGTATTTAGTACTGCTTGGGCGCGATTTTTTGTTTTTCCTTTTTCGGCAATAAAAATTTCTTTATATTTTCTCCAAATCGCCGTTTGCTGAATAAAAATTTCAGAATAACTGCCATCTAATTCTAACATCTTGGCTCTTAATCCTCTTAGAACAATAGGCAATTCTTCAATCTTAGTTGTATCAATAGATTCTCTATTCTCCTCTAAGTATCGCGGCCCCAATAACGCAGGGATTTTTTCAGAAAAACCCATTGTATTCTTTAATACGTAACGCTCAACTTCTGTTAGTTTAATTTCGAATTTCATTGTTCTTAATCTCCCAAATTTAAGTCTGTTAAATCAGGCCTTACAAAGTTCATTTCTCTTACAGAGCTCTCTATTCTTTTTTCTTCAAAAATCCTTATTCTTTCGTAAATTTCCTGATTGGATATATTTCGTCTTTGAAGAACAAGCTTATACAAAGAATCAATTTCTCTTAAACTTTGTCCAGAAGGATATATTGATAAAATATTATGAATAGGTTCTATTTCTTCAAAATACTTCGGAAATATGTCCTCTCTACTATACATACCTCTTTCTCTTTCGGTAAAATATTTTAATATAATTATCGTATTAGAGAGAGTTTCTTTAGTAAATTCGAGAAGTTCTTCCAAATATCTCCAACCACTTTCGGTTCCAAAGTATTCTAAAGGTAAGCTTAGAGGGCTTCCCCCGATATTACAGCCAAAACAAGCATATTTGTTCCATTTTAATTTTAGATAAAAAGAAGCGGTATTTTCTGTGTGGAATGGACATAAACCAATATAATCTAAGCTACTAATAGATTTTTTTCTTACTCTTTCTCCTAATATATCAACTCCCATTTCTAATATTTTAACTGCTTTACACATTTCATCTAATACAATTGTATTATTCATTGCCTCAATGCCTCCATTGGCTTTAGTCTTGAAGCTTGAAAAGCAGGTAAAGTGCCTGCTGCAATTCCAATTATAAATGAAAAGACAATTGCTCCGAGCAATAGAGTCCATGAGATATTCACTAAAATAATATCTTCCCCAAAATATGAATTAGCCGTACTTGAAACAAGAAAAGCTAAGCCTATTCCTATAAAAGCTCCAATAATTCCCCCAATTAAACCAAGAAAGCCAGATTCAACTAAAAAAATAAATAGGATATCTTTATTCCTAGCACCAACTGCTTTCATAGTTCCTATTTCTTTCCTTCTTTCTAAGACAGAAGTAAACATTGTATTTGTAATTCCAATGCCCCCAACTAAAAGAGAGATTGCAGCAATGCCCCCAACAATCAAATTAATTATATTGAGAATAGTATTTACTGTTCCAATGGCTTGTAAAGGAGTCTGCACTGAAAAATCTTCTTCTCCTATTTTTTCATTTCTGTCTTCTCTTAATTTTCTTGCAATTTCTGATGCAACTTCTTGAACTTTATTTTGATTTGAAACTTGAATAACGATAAAGTCGAATTCATTTTTTATTAAGAAAAGGTCATTCATATCACCTTCAAGCATAAAAATAGCTCTATTAAACTGAAAAGAGCTTGTTTTTTTTAAAATTCCTGAAACTTCAAATTTTTCTCCTTGAATTTCTAATAAATTCCCAGCCCTAATATCCTTATCAAAACCATTATTTTCCTTAAAATCGTTACCAACAACGATTTTACCTCTCTCGCTTGCTAAAATAGATTTACCTGATTCAAATTCAAGGCTAAAAGATTCATAAATATAATCAATATCATCCTGTTTTTGTGGCAAGCTGCCTACAAATTCAAATCTTGTAATATCATTATATTTGACTTTTGCTGTTCTTAAAATTCTAGGAACAATTTTTTCAACCCCTGAAACACTTTCTATAATTCTAATATCATTATTATTTAATTTCTTTACAGAGCCAATTCCTGGTGGGCCAAAACCTCCTCCTTCATTTTGGACTATTAATCTGTCAGTGGAGAGTGTAGAAAATTGTCCAGTAATTGCTGTTTCTAATCCTTGACCTAGAGAGATTAATGAAACAACTGCAGCTATTCCGATAAAAATACCCAACATAGTTAACCATGACCTAAGTCCGCGATGCTTTAAATTTCCTAGAGCAAGAGAGAGATAATCTTTAAACATGGAAATTACCTCTCGCTCAAATGATCATAATCTTTTTCTCTTAATTGTTGAAGTACATATTCAGTATAGACATCAAAAATAGTACTTGCAAGATCTTTTGGAACTTGAAACCTTAATTCATTTTCTATTTCCGAATCAGAAATTATTACTCTATCCTTGTCTTTTAAACCTCTAGCTCCTTCTGGATTACCGAAGATAGAGCTTTTTAGCTGATTAATAGCTGTTTCTGGTTTAAGCACAGTTTTGAGATTTAGAGGAATATTTACACTATAAGCTGAATCCTTTCCAATCTTCTCTCCAGAAGCTAAAATTGATATTTCAATTATATCTCTATCAATTTCCCTTTTCCTATAAGTTAAATATAAATATGTCATATTAGTTTTGAACACTTTTCGCGAATTTCCTATAAGTATCAAATAGTTGAGCTTCGACTTCTAAACTGAGAGTAAACTTTAATTGTTTAAAATATGGATTTAAAAGTTTATCAATCCTATTGGTAGGTGAAATCTTAGGTCGGATTGCCTCAATTTCTCTTTCTAATGATCTTATCAGACTTAATGGGCTAGAATCTCTAACGCTATAAGTTATTCTTTCTGGAAATTTACTCAAAAAAAAGAGAGTATTATTTGAGGCCGTAATAATTACTGTTCTTTTATCACCTTCTATATTTAGTCTTGTATAAACAATATATGTATCTGACATTTCATTTTCCTCCTGATGTCCTTGCATCAGTTTTCAAGTATTTATCTCTAACTATTGAATTATTTATAGCAATTACTAGATTTTTATAAAATATAGTATCCCAGCTATCTAAATTGTGTCTGTACCATAAATATGAGCATTTTATTTCATTCTTATCTGAATCTACATATTCCAATTGCATATCATATTCATTCATAAGTTCTAGTGAGAATTTTACTGTTTTTGGAACATGAAATGAGGACGGGGATAATTCCGAATCAATTGTGATTCCTCGATCTCCATTATAACAAGAAGGATTAATTCTTTTTCTACCGACATAAATGTGATCAGCTATAGGAATAGAATCTATTTCAATTCCTAAATTATCTCTCTCTATAATTTGAGGTTCAAATAAAACTCTTCTTTTAACTTTGTGTTTAGCCAAATCATCGATAATAATTTGTGCGTAATTTATTTTATGTTTAATTTCTTCTAAATCTGAAACTGTCTCTTCTACAACTTTACAAAGTAAATCTGGAACTAATTCAAATGGAAGACCTGAATCTGCTATTGATGGATGATAAGGAGGAATTTCAATATCATCCAGAACAAAAAAGGTTCTACCTTTTTTATCTGTAGATTTACAAGTTTGAATTGGAAAATGTTCTCTTTTTAATAAGTAATCTTCAATATTCATTTCATTTTCCCCCATTCATTGACTGAGTGCTTTTTTTCTTTCTCATGCGTCGTCTTACTGATCTTATTACAAACCATCCTATAATAATTAAAATAATTAGTATAATGTATAAAACAGTATTGTTCTTTTTAATTATGCCTTTCTCTAAAGCTTCTTCTTTAGTATAAACATTAATTACTTTATCGATAATAAGAACTTTATCATTATTTTCAAAGTCCTTATATGTAACCTCCGCATTAATTGTCGGATTCTTCCTTTGATATATGACATCAAAGCTTGCTGTTTCAAAGTCATTTGCATCAATATCACCTATATAAATTTCATCTTCACTTTTTATAATATAATTATTAGGAATTAGTTTAACAGAAACATATCTTGCATCTGCAAATCCTTTATTTATAATCTTTAAAGTTATTTTTCCCTCCCTCCCGACTATTGCGTTGTCTGTTGAAACTGATGAACCAAGTTCGACATTACCTTCTATTCTTACTCCAATTGAGCCAGTTTTTGGCTTTGTTGCGCCTTTATAATCAAGAGAAAAAAGAATTTGATAATCTCCTGCATCTGCTGTTGTTGCTGCCCTGATAGTGAAAGCAAAAATATCACTTTCCTCACCCTGAATTTCATCAACACTAAATTCAGAGCTTCCAACTATACTTAATGGTAAGTTTCGAGTATCTAAAGTAAGAGAAACATCTTCAATATCATCTTCCAGAGGATTTTCTATTTCAATGCGCAACAATCCTTCTGCACCAGGAGTAAGCTTTGGCGCATCAACATTAATTATTGATAATGTCTGGGCTTTTACGTTGATTGTTAGTAATAATATTAATAAAAAAGCAGAAAGAATATTTAAAGCGATTATTTTTTTTGATATTAATTTATTATTCATATTTCCAAAACTCCTTAAAATTTTTTGCGTGCATGACGTACCCCAAGCGAGGAATCCGTGTCGGACGGATCCCCGTCGCAGCTCAGGATAGCCCTGCCCGAATCCGCGTAGAACCACGCGACAGAATTATTATAAGGAGGAAAATAGTTAAAATTTTCCTCTTTAATAGGTAAACCTTGACCATTAAATCTTAAATGAAATAAATATTCTTTTATTCTTAAACAATCTTGCAATGGCTCTGATATTCCAGGTTTTAATTCTTTTCCAGATAAATAATGATTATAACTTATAGAATATTCTCCTTTTATATCATTTTCTTCAAAATATGCATCAAGCCATTCTCCCCTCCAAGGATCTTTTTTTGCAAATATTTCATAATAAACTACTTTTATTACTCTTAAATCCTTTATTTTTTTTCCTGTTCCATCATAAACTGCTCCACCATTAAGTCCAAATTCTAAAAGCTCCTTAAAGTCAATAAATCTTCTTGGCGAGAGAGTTTCTCCCTTAAGAGATAAATTTAATTTTAATGCGTTATTCCAATCAATTTCTCCTATGAATGCTCTTCCAAATAATCCTGATCTTGTATTCATTGCTCTTAAACCAAGATTTTTTGCAACCTTTCTTACTAAATCATCTGACCTTAATCTATATTTCGCTACAAAAAGATCCTCAAACTCATGTTTTCCATGTGTTCTTCCTGGTAAAATAATATAATTAGATTTATTGTATAGTTGTGGACTTCTTTCTTGCTCTTGTGATTTTTCCATATTATTTCATACAGAAATGCATTTAAAAACATTTCCTTATTTTAACTTTTAAGGGGTTACAGAGAAAAGTTTTTAAGGAGAGAAAATTACTATGAGAATTATGAGGAACATAATCAGTAAAGCGTATAGTGCGTTAGATGAAGCAATAATGAAAGGCGTAAATGCGTCTGTAGGTGCATATAACTGGACAACTGGAAGAACTGAAGCAGATTTAGCGAATAAACTTTTAACAGTTGCACCAATACTAGAATCCAGCGGACTTGTCTATCATGGACATTTTGGAATAGTAATTATACCATTTTGCTTATATTTGAGTCATCGTTTTCAGAAAATAAATAATGAAATTGAAGATTTAGAAATTAGATCTTTTGAAAAAAGTTTATTAGATTTTCGTGTTGAATTGCATAAAAATAATTGTAAACTCGGTGGGCCAATGTTTGCATTAATTTCTTCATTATATTTCCTTCCTCATATTTCAAAAAGAGATGCAGATCATGCCATTGCAGATTATAGTATTGCTTTTGGTACTACTTTACGTTCTTTTTCTTTTTACGTCATTCGAGCCGACTATTTTCCTCCAAGAAAAAGTGCAATCAAAAAAGGTCTTGAAAAACTTGCTGAAATTGTTGAAAGTTATAAAGCTCCATCAATTCAGCCTCTTCCCGCTCCAGTTTAGCTTTTCCTGACTGATAAGTTCAATGAACATATTTTACATTTGGAATTTCTTTAAAGGCTATATCTCCTGTAAGAAATTTAACATTGTGCTTTTTTGCGAGCACATATCCCAAACAATCTAAATAAGATAATTTTCTTTTGATTTCTTTAAATCTAAATCTTGCTGCTTCTTTTATATCTTCCGTATTTATATTAACACAATTGTTAGCAAGTCTTTTAAGAAATTCTTCAGCTAAATTTTCTTTATTTTCTTTGATTAATAAATAACATAGCTCATATAAATTCATTAAACTTGTTAATACTAAGAAAATTATTTTTGCGTAAACTCCTTACTTAAGTTTGAGAGAAAGCAAAAATAATTTTCGATGTGCTCAAGAACTCCAGACACGCTCCGGAATTTATTCCGGAGTTCTTGACATTTCATGATCCTTGCTAAATTTTAAATAGCTTTCTTGTCCCAAAGCTATTGCATATAAAGCATAAGTATCATAGAACAGGGTTTCATTCCCATCCTCTTCGCTCTTCATTCTTTAATTCTTGAGGAATCTTTTTTAATGAGGGCTTACCAAATAAATCACTCAAATCATCCTCCTTTTTTATTATTAATCTTACCTTAGACTCTGGAATTATTTTTTCAGCTTCAGCTATTTTTTTAGGAATAATTATTGCTATTGAATCTCCCCATTTTCTTGCTAACGTATTTATCTCTGTCATTATATGAGATATATCGTGATATGTTTAAACTTTACTATTTCCTCTTCTTTATAGGTCGGAATTTAAATCCGAAAGCACCTTCTGGCCTTCCGCCAGCATAAAAATCAAACCGTCTATTTTTAGAATATGATAATTTGAATGAAATAAAAGGCTTAAAATCATAAAAACTTAATTGAAATGTGTTATTACCTTCAAGAAAAACAGATCCTTTTTGTGTTGAAAATAATTTTAGTCCCATATTATCACATTTTATTAAAGAAAAGGTATGATGTTTCTTTAATCCAGCCGTACCAAGAGGAGGAACATAGAAAAATAGATTATGCATAGGATTTCTTGCTGTCCAAGAACAAAATGTTTTGGTGCCAATTTCAAGTTTATATGGCCTCTTTCCCGAGTTTTCTCCAAAAATACCATTATCATCATTTCCCATTAATGCCCAGGGAATCCAATGAGGTAAATCATACAATTTTACCTGTTCTCTGTGTCTTGGAATTACATTATATAGTTTGTTTTCTAGTGCTTCTTGCCTGATCGAATTATATCCATCATTTCTAGGTAAATAATAATTTTGTGTCTGTGTTCTATAAGTTGTGCATCCAGAAAACAAAATAAGAATAGAGGTGGATAAGTTATTCTTAACTGCCTTAATGAATTCTTTCTTCATAAGTAAATCTCTTTTATTTAATTAAAAAAGATTGTTGTGATATAAAATCCATTATAATCCAATAACTTTATCGACGAGCATTCGTCGATAAAATACTACAAAAGAATTAAATACTCTTGATGTTTGTTAATTGAGAATAAAATTAAAAAGAGGGACGTAGATGAACTTAGAATTTAATAGCAATGCTAATTTAGACGAAAAGAAAGAAGAAAAAAAAGAAGTGCAGATAACAATCCTACCGCCTGTTCAGAACAATAGTAATGGAAGGGTGTCAGAAGAAGAGTTTTCCTCTATTCTAAAGACAGTAGCTCCAGGAACAAATTTAAGAAACGCAATTGATGGAGTATTAAAATCAGGAAAAGGCGCTTTGATTGCTCTTGAAAGTGAAACAATAATTCCGTTAATTGATGGCGGCTTTAGGGTTAATTGCAGATTTACGCCCCAAAGGTTAATAGAATTATCAAAAATGGATGGAGCAATAATACTTTCTAAAGATGTGAAGAGGATAGTGCACGCAAATGTTCTTCTTACTCCAGATAGTAAGATTAAAACTTCTGAAACAGGAACTAGGCATAAGGCAGCCGAAAGAACGGCGAAACAATCTGGCAGCCTTGTCATAGCAATTTCAGAGAAAAAAAGAGACATAAATATTTATTACAAAAATATAAAGTATAACTTAAAAAATACAGAAGATATTAGAAGAAAAACCAATGAGAATATTCAGCTTCTTGAAAAGCAAAGGGACCTTTTTGACAATTATATTGATAAATTAAATAAGCTGGAGCTTAGGAATTATCCAAGCCTTCATCAGGCCATATTTGTTATTCAAAAAGGCAGGCTTATTCAAAGGATTTCAGAGGATATGAAAAGATTTATAGTTGAACTTGGAAATGAGGGCACTCTATTAAAAACAAGATTAAAGGAAATTACTTCAGGAGTCGAAAAAGAATTAAACCTCATTATTAAAGATTACACAAAATTAGATGTCAAAAAATCAAAAATTCTTCTGGAAAGTCTCACTTACGACGAGCTTCTTGATCCCGAGAATATTTTAAAGGCTATGGCGTATGAAGCACTTATTCAAATAGAGCCAATTAAAGGATGGCGTATTTTATCAAAAACATCTCTTCAAGAACAAGATATAGCAAAACTGTTAAAAGAAGCAGGATCACTTGGAGAAGCCATACATTCAAATATTAAGCTCTATTTTGATATTATCGGAGAGGATAAAGCACGCATTTTCAAGGACGAGATTGAAAAGATCAAGCTCAATCCCTGGCAACTGAAATAATTTATTAAAAATTTTTAACAACTGTTAATTAGAATAAATCTTTATTAATCTTTCTTGATTATTACCCCGTCACTTTTTATAGGGACTTGAAAAACTGCTCCGCATTTACACTTCAAAATCTTAGTCTCCCTTTTTGCCAATCCCTAATTAAAGAAATCGCTGCTTTAGTCTCATCAACCTCACCGCCTTTTTTCAAGAAACCTCTTCTTCTACCTATCTTTATTAGAATATCACCATGCTCTTCAACAGGGGGGAAATTTATTCCATAAAATTCTTCTAATTTCTTTTTATCCTTGCTAATAAAGAGTTGTATAATTTCAAATGCGACTTTATCAGGATTAGAGATTTTATCGGGGCTCTTAGATCCTATTAATACTAAATCAGAGCTTTTATCTTTATAAGGAATAACACCAGGGGAATCAAGAATATCAAGACCTCCTGCCTTTATCCACTGCACACCTCTTGTAGTTCCGGGCATATCAGCAATCTCTGCTTTTGCTCTCCTTGCAAGAGCATTAATTACTGCGCTTTTTCCCACATTTGGGTACCCAACAACTCCTATTTTAGGTTCTTTTATTCCAAGTTTCTTAGCTGTTATCTGAAGATGTTTTCTAAGACCTTTAATTCCTAAATTCTTACTCGCAGAGACAAAAAATGCCTCTTTATAGTTATTCTTAGCATCAATTAATGAATTATTAGATAAAAGGTCTATTTTATTATATACATAAACCAAAGGTTTTTTTAATATTTCAGATTTTCTTTCAATTTCAGAATTTTTCGAAAGGAGAGGCATTCTTGCATCTCCGACTAGGAGAATTATGTTTGCTTCTCTTAGAACTCTCTCTGCCAAAGGCCAAAATCCCATTTTAAGAAGATGAAATAGAAGATTATAAGGTTAACTACAGCACATATTATGTGTAGGTTCAATAGAAATGTCACCACTCTTTATGATTTTTAATAATAGTTATTTTATATTAGATAAAATAATTATAAAATCATTATTAGGTCTTAATACTCTCTTACTATATTATTGAAAGATAAGTAAATTATTTGATTAGATTATTTTTCTTCTATAATAATTATTTTTATTACTTTTTGAACTGGTAACAAAAGCCATGAACCTACACACTACAGCAGGTATTATCTATCTATACTGATTTATTTAGGGTTTGATATCAAAATAAGAATCATACCAATAAATCTTTATCCACTTTTTCAGACTTTTCTTGATAATTTAGCATCCACTCAATACCATATTTGTCTGTCAACATTCCGAAAAGGCCTCCCCAAAATGCTTTTTCAAGAGGCATAAAAACTTCTCCACCACCTTTTAATTTTTCAAAAAGTGTTTTTATTTGCTCTTCACTTTCGCAATTAAGTGCCAGCGAGATATTATCTCCAATAGTTGCTTTATCTCTCATCATATCAGAGGCGAAGAATTGAAAGTCTCCCCTCTTTAGTGTTGCGTGCATGATCTTGTTTTGAGCTTCTGCAGGCATTTCCTTGGACATAGGAGATTCACCCACCGTCTGGAAAGTTAAATCTCCACCGAAAATTTCTTTGTAAAAATTCATTGCCTCACGGCATTTACCATCGTTAAACCTCAAATAAGGATTAAGTTGCACCATTATATTTCTCTCTCCATGGAATTGTTAATTTATTTTCACTATTATCCATTTAAACTATTAGAATTATGGCCTTTTATATCTTTGTTGTCTGTTAAAAACTGCAAAACTCTAATAAATTAGTTTTATTTCCTAGTTATTCTTTTAGTTGTTGTCTTTTTAATGTGTGGAGGTTGCTCTTCATCTTCAATTGTTTCTTCTGTAATTTCTTCCACCTCTCCATGCTCTTTCCTATTGTTAAAATTCTTTATAATTGAAATATATCCAAATATAATAATTATGAAAAAGATAACAAAAGAAAAAATACCAGTGTTTCTTTCCAAGGCAGGTCCAAGGTTAGAAGGAAGATTTTTTTCCAATAGAACTATTATTTTTATAATAAAATTTATTAGGACGGCAGACCCAAAACCATCTAATATTGGAAAAGCTAAATTTGCGGGAAAACCAATATGATAAAATAAGCTTCCCAAGAAAAATAAAAATGAAATAATAATTAGGATAATAATATTATCATTTAAAAAATGAGATATATCTATTGTTACAGAATTAGGAAAAGTATAAGATATAATATTTGTAAAAAAAATTAATAAAATTAGCAATAATATTCCATAAAACCACGACATCACAAAATCTGTTGTATTATTTTCCATATTTGAATTTTATGCCGTCCGCAAGAAAACTTACAGCTTTTTAAGCTGTAGATGAATTGCGGCAAAGTTTTTCTATCTGAATTACTTTAAGACAGGGAGAGCTTGTTGCAGCTCCCTGAATTTTTGTCAATCATAGCTGTAGCTTT
>JACPLS010000089.1 GCA_016186375.1 Candidatus Pacearchaeota archaeon | reverse complement strand
TAATTATAACTTACAGCCATCAATCCGATAACTAATGCAATAATAATATGAAGTCCTCTATTCCCCCCTATAATGCTGGTCGACCTCAATATCCCTAAAACAATCGCAAATATTAATAAAAAAGGCAGGAGAAAATCATAAATGCCTGCAGTCTGCCACTGTGCAATCACCGTCCCAATGTCAAAAACCATATCCCTCTTATTTAAACTATATTTATATATGTTTCGTTTTCTCTGTCGAAAAACGAAATATTCATATTAAATATCCAAATAGTTCAAACAACATTTCTCTTGTCGTAAATACTTTAACTGCTGATTGTTTAATGAAATGTAAATCATTTGACCAGATAGAATAATTATTTGATAATGCTAGTGCTATGTTAGGAACATCATCTTCATCAGGTGTAAAACCCAGTGCAATTTTAAGAAAACTTTTGTATTCTTTAACATCAACAAACTTAATAAAAGATTCAATTTCTTCTCTCCTTATCTCAAATTGCTGTTCTGAAAGCTTTGACTTAAATACACATTCACTTTTATGCTCTTCCAATTCAGCCTTAATGAAATTAGGTGCAACTATCTCTTCTTTGAGAAAAGAAAATATATACGAATTTATGGAAATAGGACTCATCAATGAGAAAAAGATGTTCGCATCCAATATAAGGCCATTTTTCATTTAAGCAGTTTTGCTCTCTCCTCTTAAGATAACTCCCTTAATAGTTTTTTGAATCTCCCTTTTTTTGCTCTTCTTCCAATATCAACCGACCATTTTATTAATTCCTGCTCCTCTTCAGAATTTAATCTCCTTACTAAATCCTTGAATTTTCTTTCTTTTTCAACCAACACTTCTCTTACTAATACTGACCAATTAACCCAAGCAAATCTAGCCATTCTTTCCTTTAATCCTTCATCAAGTACAAATGTTAAGCTCGCCATTTATTTCTTCTCTCCTTTCTTGAACTTTTCCATTTTCTCAAGCTCTTCAACTTTTGATTCAATTGCTCTTCGAGCAACTTCTGCAATATTTACTTCAGGAAATTCTTTTCTGAATTCCTCTAATTCTTTGTCAGGTATGAATAAAGTTATTTTGACCATTTTATTTCTCCATCGCATTTACTTTGATACAAGTAATTACTTTTATCTATTTAAATCTTTTCATCTCTTAATAAACAAAATAATTTAGAAATCAAATTATCCAATTAAAGAAGTTATTCCCTTTTCTTCCCACTACCACTATCTCCACTATCTCCTTTCGATCCAATAGCAGCCCATACAGCTAATCCAATAATTACAATGAATACGATATTTCCCACTAATCCAGAATTATTAAAAATAAAGGCAAGCAAAGTATCCCAAAAGCCTGTGAAATAAACAACAGCAATAACTACTGCCAATAATGCTAAAATGCCTCCAGCAATTCTCACTCCATTTGGAGTTTTAAATCCGTCACCTCCAACATAGAATATTCCCCAAATAAGCAAAAATACAAATATAATTATCAAACTCACCGCCAAAAAAGGTATTAATTTAGAAATCAAGTCTGTCGCATATCCAACTCCCACAAATAATAATCCAATTGCCAAAGCAACAAGTGCATCAATTTGTTTCTTTCCGTCTCCTAAAACTTTAGATTTCTGCAATATCGCAAAAACTACAACAAATACTAAAACAAAAAGCAAAACTGTCTGCGCAAAAGGGCTAGCTAATATTGTTCCGTAAATCTCCGCCATCTCACTTTCAATCTTCCCTATTATTTAAATCTTCCCTCTTCCATTCGATTTACAATCTTAATAAAAAGATCCATAACAATGATTAATCTCTTCTTATAAATATTCAACACATAAAATTACTTATCATTCACATTATCAATACAATTTTAGAGTATAAGAAAGTTATCAATGTCTTTTTCATCTAATATTATTACTTCTTTTATTACAGTGTAATACAATAATGTTTATATATATAATCTTAAATTAATTTAAATGCCAAAACAAGTAGAATTTTCTTCAGATCCAATTTCAAGCACGAAACTACCTGCAACTCCCTCTCCTTTTGAAATAAGAATTGTTCTCAATCTTGAACATGAGGCTGACCACCCTGATTATTTAGCCAATTCAAAAGAATTAGAGTGTTTAATATCTGGTTTTCCTATTGTTATGCAATCTCAAGTATTAAAATTATTCTTAACAGGATCAAGATCTGTAACGACTAATTATGGAAATTATCGGTTAACGAACGATATATCACAATTCATTTCTTATGAGGTTTTTAGAAATATAAGCAGAAATGAAAAAAGTCCAACTCAAGAAAAAAATATTCCTGTCCGCATTCTCACATACGAATGCATAGATAATTGGGCTCTAGTTGTCAAACAAACACAAGAAAGAATTGCCAAATCTCAAGAAATAAGTGAACAAGCATCCAAATATCCTGGGCCTAAAATCCCGGGACCTTCGGTATATAGCTAATCTAAAAAATCTTATTTATTCCCCTCTAGATCCTTAATCAAGTCCTCAATACTAAAATCTTCTATACTTTCAATATTAAATTCTGTTGTATTGTATAGAGCATTGCTTCTAATGCTTCCAGCGAAAAATTTCTCTTCTCCAATTACACTGCTTTTTTTTTCATAAAATTTCTCCAAAGAAAAAATATCTTCTTCACCAAGCCCCAATTTTATAGCTAACTCATTTGATAAAAGAGCCCTAATATTATCTGTCCCATCATCTAATACAACATTAATTAACGCTCTTCTCTTTGGCTCAACTTTCCCATGAATTTTACACTCAGAATCAATAACTTTCTTCCCACATTCACTGCAAACCTCAAAATATCTTGGGTCAAAAGCCTGAACAATAACTGCCCTTGTTTTCAAGTCCTGCCCTGTTTTAGCATCTGAAATCCTTTTAATATGGTAAACTCTCTTCGTTACAACATTATCTATTCTCTCATTACTCTGTTTTATGTCAGAAAAAGAGGATAAGTGTAGTTCCCCATTTCTAATCATTGCATTCCCAATCTCAATTACATCCCCAGTCTTTATCTTTCCATTTTCAATTAAAGCAATATGGCTGATATCCCATAAAACAATTTTAATGTTCGAGCTTTCATCTGCAATAACCATATTTGCAACTTTCCCCTCCCTCCCGTTCTTGTTATATTGCCTAATCGGAAAAATGTTTAATATCTTCCCCGCAACATTAACTCTTTTCATCCCCTGTACAAGTTCAGAAATCTTCATTCTTTCCCTGTCAAAATTAATTCCTAATTCAGCCGCAACTATCTGTATAGCTCCTTCTTTAGAAACAAGCCCTGAAAGCTTAGCTCTCTTTGCCTCGACCTTTCTCTCTAATTCTTCTTTTTGAAGCCTTGACGCTTGAGAAATTCTCTCAAGAAGTTTGGCATAATTATCCATATTATTCAAAAACAAAAAGCCTTTAAAAGCATTATGTTGCTTTCTAATAACTTTCTCTTTAAGATAAAATCTTGATCTTTTCATTATAAAGTCTCTTATAATATTGAATGTTTTTCAATACCCTCTTTTTAAGTTAATTTTCATACAGTAAAAAATCTTAAAAAACGCATCTTCTAACCAGAATATCGAAGATAAATTAAAAACATAAATAATTACGATTAAAGCTGTAATAATTTGGCTATTGTCAGATTTGGGGCAATTCAAAGATGTCTATATATAAATTCCTTACCATTTTTTATTTAATCCCCTGTCATAACAATTTTATTTATCATCACCTAAAATAATTCGTTCTATAATTATTTGGATAAAAATCACTATAAATTTGCTAGATGTCTATTAAATTAAATTAATCTCTCAATCCAAATAGTATTGAAATATAACATTTATAAACTTCAATTTCATCTATTTATAATCTTCACAAAACTAAAAGTGAAAGGAGGTAAAAATGTCAAACGTCCAAAAAACATTCGCGTTAGTTCTGGGTATAGTGCTCTTGATCATAGGAATCTGGGGACTTTTCACAAATAGCGTTTTAGGTTTTGGGGTTAATGTGTTGCAAAGTGTATTGCACATTATTGCAGGAGTATTTGGCCTTTACGTTGGAACAAAGGGGAATGGTCCTGGATATAATGGAACAATTGGTTGGATTGGAGTAATCTTAGGAATTCTCGGTTTCATTCCATCTGTCGGTCATGCATCCGGTGATCTCTTAAACACACTATTGAATATAAACCCTGCGACAACTTGGCTGCATTTGGTGGTTGGAGTTATTTCTCTAATAATCTATTACAGCGTAAAAGATTAAATCCTTATTTACTTTTTATTTTTTTTATTATGAAATTAAAAATTCTTTATCTAATTGGGTCTTTTATCTTATTTCTAGGGCTTCTTTGGATGTTCCTCCCTCATGCCTATCACTCTCTCTTGACAGAAGAAGACCAAACATCCCATTTATCTCACATCTTACAAGGTGCAATCATCACAGTTCTCGGCCTTATTCTTATGGTGTTCAGCAATAAGCT
>JACPLS010000085.1 GCA_016186375.1 Candidatus Pacearchaeota archaeon | reverse complement strand
TAAGCATAATAAAGAGAATTACTGGAAAGACAGATGTTTATAAGAGATATATAACCGTGAAAAATAACTTAAAAATGAAAGAAGTCACTAAAATTGAAGAGGTTGAAATGCTTTCTAACTACTTAGAAAAACAACTAGTTGAAATCAAAAAAAATTTATAAAAAAGGTATATTTTTAAATAGAAGAATATTTGAAAGGGAATGAGGGAAATAAGAATGAGTGATAGTAAAAATATAATTATTATTTTAATTTCTTGCGTTTTATTTATTATGGCAATATCACCAATTATATCAGCGAGTTTTGTATACAAGAACAACTCTCTGGAAACTAAATACGTTGGTGGAGAGGCAATTAGAGGGAATATAGAACTTAGATTTATTGATGAGCCTGCTGGCTCTTTGTTAACAAGCAATTTTGAAGGCGCTGTTGAATTGATAGATTTATTAAAATCTAGTGGATTCGAGGAAAATAAAGATTATAATTGCAGTATAAGAAATTGCGCTGTTGGATACAAGACAAAAAGCAGCGTACAGACTCTGCCTTTGAATATGGGTGATAATACCTCTATAGGGTTCAGAATTACTGGAAAAAATGTTGAAATAGACTCTGCTCGATTGAATATAGAAACTAACGGTGCTGCTTCATGTACCAGACCTTATATTATTTCTGTATTGGGAAATAATGAAACATCTTTGCAAACAAACAAATATAAAGATGTCAGTTGTGGGACAAAAGCCAGAGGTTGTTTTGATTCTTCTTTAGGAAACTATGATTCTGCTACTATTACAAGTGATGCTTATTGTGAAAAGATTAAAATTCCTATTGGTCCAGCTTACAGGGTGGGGGGAAAAATAAAAAATAGCACAATTGGATATGGAAAATTAAAAATTGAAATGTTTGATGAATCCTGGGAATCTCTGGGAAAGTGTGACCTTCCTAGGCATAATATGAGCAATATAGAAGAATTAAATTGTATAATAGAATATGCTCCTGTAACATCTAAAGATGTTTTTGTTTGTGTTGGATTGGAATCTGGAACGAGTGCAAATTATGAAATTAATTCTGAACAAACAGGAAATATATGTGGAACAACTGGAGTTGGATCAGAACAACTAAATAGAGATTATGATTTATTTGCTGAATCATTACAGTTTGATTCAATTGGCATGGAAATCAATGAATCTCTATATTCGGTATTATATTCAGAGAGTCTTGCTTTAAGTATTGACTCTTTTATCGCTGATAAATATGAGAGAAACTGCGCACAGGGGTGCATTATTCCTTTTATGATATCTTCAGGATCAACACAAAACATGAACTTTAATAATGTTGAAATAAAATATAGAGACACTGGAGCATTATTGAAAAATAACCAGATTTATTTGTTGGAAAGGGAATTATCTAATATTAACTCTGGTTATCTGAAATTGAATATTGAAAAAGCTAACTTTTTCATACCTGCATTGTCAAGAGAAAATAGTTTGCAGGTATTTTTAGCAGGAAGAACTATTCTTCCAAGGACATTAACGATAAACATTACTCCCGGTTTTGCATTTGACATTCAGCCAAAGTTTATCCTACCAGGAATAGATACATTGTTCAACGCGATTACTTCACAAAACATAACTAAATCTGAATGGGATTTTGGAGACGGAAATAATGAGGAAACACAAGGAAAGAGCCTGAAACACAGGTATTTGGCAGAAGGAAGCTATGATATAAAAGTTAGCTTGACAAGAAAAGATAATGTGAAAGTTTCAAAGAATTTTACGGTTATAGTTGGAAATAGCAGTGGCGCAATCAAAATAATATCTAAGAATTATGAGGAAAGAATAGCTAATTTAAGCAAACAGATAGAAAGCTATGACAGCTGGATTGCATTGGAATTGAGAAAGAAAATCAACGTAAGTGAAATAAATGAGAGTATTAATAAAGCAAAGGAAGAGGCTGAAAGTTTAGAGAGCAATAAAAGTGAAATAGTTGAGAAACTTGCTCAAATGGAAGTTCCAAAAAGCATTGTAATAAATAAAAGAGGGTCATTACCGATTGATGTTGGCTATGATTCCCTTGATTCGAGCTATATCGTTACATTATCTAAGAAAGATTTAAACGGAGAAGATAAAGACAAGTTAAAAGAACAGATTATTGGCTGGCTTGAAAATAATTATAATGTAGATATTGAATTTAAGACTATATCTTCTTTCCAAGAGGATGTGAAGCCACTTTTTACAACTTTTAAAGTTAAAATTACTAATAAAAAACAACAAGATAATGAAGCTTATTTAATTTTGGGCAGGCCGAAAGATGAAATTGTTTTTAAAGAAAATTATGGTCAAATCGAAGTTGAAGGTGAAAGTGGCAGTGCGACAGCAATTCCTGTAAAAGATTCTGAAGAAATAGATTTCCTTCTTCCAGAAGAAGTAGAAATTGAAGAAGTTGGAGCATATATTGCACCTGATATAAGCAAGCTCTCGGTAGAAGAAGATATAGGGAAAATTGAGCCTAACCCTAGGCCCAAGATTGCTTTTTACTGGTATATCTTCCTTATTCTTGGGTTTTTCATTATATATATCGTTTTACAGGAATGGTATAAAAGAAGATATGAAAATTATTTATTCAAAAATAAAGATGACTTATACAATGTTATTAATTTTATCTTCAATCAAAGAATAATTAAGATGAGCGATAATGAAATAAGAAGAAGGCTTCTAGGAACTGGCTGGAAAGGTGAACAGCTAAATTACGCGTTTAAAAAAATAGATGGAAAAAGAACAGGAATGCTTGAGATTCCTATCTTTAAATTCTTAGAAAATAGAAAAGTCAGGGAAGAAATTGCTAAAAGACAACAGAAAAAAGAAATTTTACCTATATAATTAAATGGATTCATTACAACAATTAAAAGTAGCTACCAATATTGACAAACCTGTTTTTACAACTCCTCTGAGAAGATATAGTGGAGCTATTATGCAGCATCCAAATAGATTAATGTCAAGAACTCCGGAATAAATTCCAGAGCATGAACGGAGTTCTTGAGCACCTCGAAAATTATTTTTGCTTTCTCTCAAACTTAAGTAAGGAGTTTACGCAAAAATAATTTTCTTAGTATTAATAGAACCTGCATATGATCACTTTTATATTTCCAGAAATTATTGTGACAATGTTAACGCAAGAATAAAAGTTAGCTGGAGATTTAATGAAGAGGGCAGATTAGATCTAATAGATTGTTTAACCGCGTGGAAAGGCGATAGAAATAAAAGAACAAACGAGAAAAGTGACGTCCTCTGGGGCTTGAAAGCCCCAGCTTCCC
>JACPLS010000084.1 GCA_016186375.1 Candidatus Pacearchaeota archaeon | reverse complement strand
TGGCCTTACTTGAAGGATATTGGTACCTCTATCAATGATTCCAAAAGCAATGCACCCTAATAAAGGGATTTCTGATTCTTTTGTTATGTTTATTAGCATCTATTTTGGAGTTTAATAAATCTTATAAGGCTATGTTTCATTTATAATTATTGATGAAACACATCATCTCTGCCAAGCAATTTAAGGATACGCTGATTTTGGACAAGGTTCTTGATTTGGCCGGGCATCTTGAAACTAGTGCTGAAAATGGGGCTCTTGGAGAGCCTTTAAGGGGGATGGTTATGGCTACTTTGTTTTATGAGCCTAGTACCAGGACCAGGTTGAGCTTTGAGAGTGCGATGGTTAAACTTGGGGGAAGTGTTATAGGGACTGAGAGTGCCGGCCATTTTTCTTCTGTGGTTAAAGGAGAGAGTTTAAGGGATACGATTAAAGTAGTTGGCGGTTATGCTGATGTTATTGTTTTGAGACATTTTGAGGAAGGCAGCGCTTATGAGGCCGCTTCTGTAAGTTCTGTTCCTGTTATAAACGCAGGCGATGGTCCTGGGCAGCATCCTACACAAGCTTTATTGGACATGTATACGATTAAGAAGGAATTAGGCAGGTTAGATGATTTAAAAGTGGCTTTTGTTGGGGATTTGATGTATGGAAGAACTGTTCATTCTCTTGCTTATCTACTAGCGCAAAGGAAAGGTGTTAAATTTTTCTTTGTGAGCCCAGAGGATATAAGGATGAGAAGAGATTTTATTACACATTTAGATGGCTGGGGGGTTCCTTATTTGGAGTTATCTAATCTTATGGAAATAATTAGAGAGGTTGATGTGTTGTATGTTACTAGGATTCAAAAAGAGAGATTTAGGAGTATGGAAGATTATGAACGGATTAAGGATGTTTATTCTATTAACAAAGATGTAATTTCTAAGATGAAAGAGAAGTCTATTATTATGCATCCTTTGCCGAGGGTTAATGAATTAAATGAAGAGATAGATGATGATAATAGGGCGGTGTATTTTAAACAAGCCAAGAATGGGTTATATGTGAGAATGGCGTTATTAACTATATTATTGAAATGGGAACTTGATGACAGAAATTATAAGATTGATAAGTATATGGGCTCTGGGGAACAAGAATAGTTTGTTTAATAGAAAAGTTTATATATTACTTCATCTATATCATTTGTATGGTTATATTAATGTGATATAAAATGGATTATAAACTTGTTGTCAAAAAACTTGAGGGTTTACAGACAGTTTCGACTATTGCCAAAAATCTCAATATTAGTAAGAGAACTGCCATTAATTATGTTTGGAGCTTGAGAAAAAAAGGATTTTTATCTACAGAACAGGCTGGAAGGAAGGTTAGGATATATAGAGTAAGTTTGGTTAAGAAGAAAAAAGTTGGACATAGTCTATATGATTTAATAAACTCTAATTCTAAGGTTAAGATTTGGGTTAAAATGGATTATATTATTCATTCTGATAAGAAACCCAGTGTTGAGGAGATTTTAGTAAGAGCAATTATTACAGGAGAGTTCAGGGTTATTTTGGCTTCTTTGGGATTATATAATAAGATTGTTGATTGGTCAGGACTAATGTTTTTTGCAAGGAAATACAATGTCGAGAAGAAGGTGGGGGCTTTGTATGATGTTGCGAGAATGGAGATGAAAGTTAGGAAGATGGATTTGAGAACAAGAAATGCATTGTTAAAGAAGAAAGCTAGAAAGGAATATATAATTAAGAATGTCAAAACAAAGGATTTTAAGGAAATTGAAAAATTGTGGGGGGTTTATGTTCCCTTTAATAAAGCTGACTTGGAGGTGTATAAAGATTGATAAATTATGAAGAGCAATTGGAGTTCTTTAAATTAATTGGTATGGAATTAAAGACTAGAGTCACTTGTTTTGTTATTGGTGGTTCTGCAATGATGTTTTATGGTGCGAAAGCAGAAACGAAGGATGTTGATTTAGTGTTTTTGGATACAAAAGATCTGGAAAAATTGAAGGAGGTTTTATTTAAGCTTGGATTTGAGAGCAGGAAGAAATTAATAAAAATTTTTAAAAGATATGAGTTAATTAATAAGAAAAATGAGCCAGTGGTAATGGAAGGCAGGAATACCAGATTTGATTTATTTCTTAAACAAATTATTACTTTTCAAATTTCCGATGGAGTGGTTGAAAGGGCCAAGGAGGAACATGAATTTGACAATTTTGTCGTTAGAGTTGTTAGTCCAGAAGATATTATTCTTTTGAAAAGTGCGACTGAAAGAGAAAAAGATAGGTATGATGCTTTAAATATAATAAGTAAATATAAGATTGATTGGGATGTAATAATAAAGGAAAGTGTCAATCAAACCAAAAAAGGCAGTTTATTTCCCGTATTCCTTTTTGATTTTTTATATGAACTTAAAGAAGATTTTAAGACAGATATTCCTAGGGAGGTTATTATAAAAATTAGAAATATAAGTGAGGAGATGATGTTAAAGAGATATAAGAATAAATAAACGTTTTTATGTCAAACATTTGATTTTTTTGGAAATCTGTATATTCTTGAGAATAATAATCTATATATCTTAATTCTTTTTATGGGTTAAAAAATTAAGAGGCACTTTAAATGGAAACGGAATATGAAAGAGGAAGACAAGATGGCAGAAATTCTGGTGCATTTGAGCAAACATTTCATGACTTAGCAGATATTATACCCTTACCTGGGACTGGGGAGTATGATGCCGGATACCATCGAGGAGTAGAGGAACAGCGTAGTGGGGGAGATAATAGTGATTCTACTGAAAGTAGCTCTAGTGAAAATAGCTCTA
>JACPLS010000083.1 GCA_016186375.1 Candidatus Pacearchaeota archaeon | reverse complement strand
TGTTTCTCTGTGCATGTCTAATCCGATATATGCTTTTTCTCCGATGTTCATTTTATTTACCTCCTTTCAGTTGATTAAACATCCATATAGCTATGGATGTTTATCTATTTTTCTAAAGAAATATTCTACTGGTATCAGATGTTATAGCTTAGAAATAAGCAACAACATAATTAATAATAATGCAATTATAAAAATACCCCACTTTATTATTTTATTTCTTCTTTCTCTCTTTTTTCTTTCTTCTGCTTGTTTGTAAGCTTCTTCTATTTCACTCTTTTGGCTTTCACTAAGCTTTGTGTTGTTTGATGAGTCATATCTAAAACTCATCACTCCACCAGTTTGCACTTCTTCTGCCATATTTACAGGGAGAAGAGAAAGATTATAAATATTACTTTATGAGATTTATAATTGGTGCTTTTTAAATTAAAATGGAATATAAAACAAAAAATAAACCAACTGTCTTATTAGGCCTTTCTGGAGGAGTAGATTCAAGCGTAGCTGCACATTTGTTAAAAAGGCAAGGTTTTAGAGTAATTGGAGTATTTCTTAAATTGTATTCTGATACAAAAAATCCTTTAACAGGAGAGTGTTCTTATCTTGATGATTTAAAGATAGCCAAGAAAATCGCTTTGATTTTAGGAATTAGATTAATTGAGTTAGATTACGAAGAGGAATACAAATCACAAGTTTTAGAACACATGTTTTCTGATTATAAAAAAGGATTAACGCCAAATCCAGATATAGACTGCAACAGAATTATTAAATTTCCTTACCTATGGAAAGAGGCAAAGAAGTTTGGAGCAGAGTATATAGCGACTGGTCATTATGCTAGAATTATGAAAAGTAGAGGAGAATTTCAATTACTTACAGGAAAAGATAAATCAAAAGATCAATCATATTTTTTGGCAGAATTGTCGGAACTCGATTTAAAGCATATAATGTTTCCTATAGGCAATTTAACGAAAAAAGAAGTTAGAAAAATAGCTAAGAAGGAGGGATTTCCAAATTGGAATAAACATGGAACAGTTGGAATTTGCTTTGTTGGGCAAATTCCAATGCAAAAATTTCTCCAAAAAAAAATTAAACCTAAAAAAGGTAATGTAATTGATTCTGATGGAAAAATATTGGGAACACACGAAGGAACTGCGTTTTATACAATAGGACAGAAAGTAGGTTCTCATATTGGTATCGATATTATCAAACCTAGAAATCTAGCACAGAAAAGATTTTATGTTGCTGAAAAGAAAAAAGGAAACATATTAGTAGTGGCTCCTGAAAGGCATCATTTATTATTTAAGAAAGACATTATAATAAAAGATCTTCATTTGATTAATTCCAAAAAAGACTTATTTAGTAATAATTTGAAAGCAAGAATAAGGCACCTTGGTTTTTTTTATAAAGGGAGAATAACAAAGAATCATAATGAGTGGCACTTTTTATTTCAAAAGCCCATTGAAGCTGTCGCAGAAGGGCAATATGTAGTTTTATATAATAGAGAAAGAGTTGTTGGATGCGGGGAGATAAGACTTAAATAATCTCTTTTTTATAATTTATTATGTCGAAATTACAATTTATCCTTGAGACTATTAGACATCCGATTAAAACTGGAGATATTCTTCCTTCACAGAGATATTTGATTGAAGAGATGTTAAAAGAAATTCAGGTTTGGAATTTAGAAGCCCGTCCTTTAGGAATTGTTGAATTTGGGGGAGGAGAAGGAGCATTGACAAAAGCAATAGTTGACAGAGTTGATAAATTAAGAATAGATTATAAAGTACTTTCATTCGAGATAAATTCAAGATTAGCTAAGTTGAACAGAAATAGATTTTCGAACAATGGAGAGATAAATGGAAATATAAAAATAATAGAGGACTGTGTTGAGAATTTGCTTCCATATTTAAGTTCTGGAAAATATGGAATAAGAGATGCTGATTTTGTTATCTCGAGTTTACCATTATCTCATTTTTCTAAAGAAAAGACAAGAAAGATATTAGAAGTAGCAAGAGAAAGTTTGAGAAATGGAGGAATATTTACACAATATCAGCATTTTCCTACTCGGTATTCTATAGTTAGAGATTTCTTTAATGATATCAAAGTTAGTTTTGTTTTAAGAAATGCACCCCCTGCATTTGTTTATACATGCAAGAAATAATAGAATTTATGTTGCTGTTTATATGGAAAAATTGATTGAGATGAATTATAGTTGATTTTGATTTACTCCTATTCTGATATTAGCCAAATTATTACAGATTTAATCATAATTATAATATTAATTTATAATAGGTATTCTGGTTAGAAGATATATTTTTAAGATTTTTTACTATATGAAACTTAACTTAAAAAGAGGATTTTTCAAAACCCTCTATATTATATATAGAAAATTTATGATATATCTTTGTGAATTTCTTTATGGTTGAATATGGAATCAACAGCTTTTTATATCTTTGTTTCTTCATAAATATATGGAATTTGATGAAGTTATTGCGAAGAGAAAGTCAATAAAAGCTTTCAAAGGAAAAACTGCTAGCTGGAAATCTGTTATGGAGGCAATTGATGCTGCAAATCAAGCACCATTTGCGGATAATAGAAATAATTTGAAGTTCATTATTATTGAAGATAAAGATAAAATTGCGAATATAGCTCATTTGGCAAACCAAACGTGGATTTCTAAATCAGGGATTATTGTGTTAGTTTGTTCTGATGACACGAATTTAGAAAATATGCATGGTGAGAGAGGGAGGGTTTATGCTCGCCAGCAGGCAGGAGCTGCAATTGAAAATTTATTATTGAAAATTGTTGACCTTGGATTAAGTGCTTGTTGGGTTGGATCATATTCAGATGACCTGATCAAAACTAAACTTCAGATTCCCCAAAATATTCAAATCGAAGCAATAATTCCTATAGGTTATGCTAAATCTACTTTTGATAAAAAGCGAAGAGCTGCTTTAGAAAATACTATTTATTGGGAAGAATGGGGAAGAGGGAGAAGAGGTCCGATGTTTAAAGAACAAGAGGATGAGATTAGCGCCGGGTGAATTTTATAATTTTTAAAAACAAGAGATGAATGTATTAAATGTTATAATGATGTTGTATAATATAATTGCGATAATATTGATCCTTATTTCTAAGAATATTATTATGTATATTTAAGATATTAGAACATTTTGATTTGATCTAAATAAATTGAAGTCTTATTTATCAAAGTGTGTTAAAAAGAGAAGAAGAAATGAAAAAAGTAAGATTTAAATACTAGTCATACAGTAATACCTTATGGAAGTTAAAACGATTAAAGGTATAGATGAAGGAACGTGGATGGAATTTAAGATGCTGGCTGTAAAAAAACGCCTTACAATGGGCAAATTACTTAGAGTTATGATTGAAAAATATTCAAAGGATTCTAATGAATTCTGGGATTCAATTTTGAATGGTGATAAGATACTAACTGATAAAGATGCGAAGGCAATACATAAGTATTCCAGAGAATTAAGAAAAGAGAGAGGTTTCAGAGATGTACCTAATATTTGATACATCAATTCTTATAGAATTGGAAAGAGGCAATAGAGAAATAATTGCCAAGATAAACGAAATAAGAAAAATTTATCCAACTCCTGCAAAAATAAGTTTTATTTCGTATTTTGAATTTTTGTATGGTTTAAAGGAAAAATCAGAAAAAAATAAAGAAAGGGCACTTGCGTTTATTGAAAAATTCAGTATTCTTCAAACAACAAAAATAACTGCACATAATTTAGTTTCTCTTAAAGCAAAGTATGAATTTCCTCTTGCTGATTTGCTAATTGCAGCCCAAACTATGGAAGAAAGTGCAATTCTTCTAACAAAAGACAAAGACTTTGAAGATATTAAAGAAATTGAAAAGATAATATTGAGGTAAAAAAACAAAAATACTAAAAATTAAAAAAAGAAAATAAAATAAAAAAGAAAAAAAGTAATCGCTGAAAAACGATTAATTAGCGAAAGACCTCAATGCCGAGGTCTGACATTTCAGTACGGGCTGCTGTTTCTTCCTGAATTCCCTTTCTTCCTAAGACATAAGGAGATCTAACACCAGTCATAATTGTAATAACTCTAACTTTATTGGCAAAGTCTTTGTTAACTCTAGCTCCAATAATGACTTGTGCATCAGGGCTTATGTTTTCTGTAACGAGCTCTCCCACACCAGCGAATTCCTCCAATTTGAAATCTGGGCCGCAAGTAATGTGGATTAATGCACCTGTTGCTCCTCTATAATCTACATCAAGAAGAGGGTGTGTTAATGCCTGCCTAACAGCTTCATCAACTCTGGATTGTGTATCAGACTCTCCGACTCCAATAACTGCTACGTCGCCGTTTTTCATGATAGCAGAAACGTCAGCATAGTCTAAGTTAATCAATGATGGCAAGGTAATAGTTTCCACTATGCCTTTGATCATTGTACTTACCAGCTCGTTTGCTACCGCGAATGCCTGCTCCATAGGTAAATTACCAGCAATGTCGACAAGTCTATTATTATCAATAACTATTACTGTATCAACAACTTCTGTCAATTCCTGCAATCCAAATTCAGCTTTATCGTGTCTCGCTCTTTCACAGTCGAAAGGCATAGTTACTACACCAATTACAACTGCCCCCGATTCCTTAGCTAGTTGAGCGACGACTGGACCTGCTCCTGTTCCTGTTCCTCCACCTAAACCAGAAAGAACAAAAACCATATCAGCTCCGCTTGTTGCTTTTTTAAGTTCAGAAAGAGATTCTTTTGCAGCTTCTCTACCTTTTTGAGGAAAACCTCCGCAACCAAGCCCTCGGGTAAGTTCTTTACCAATCAAAATTTTTTCATCTGCTTTTGTAATACTCAAATGCAGTGCGTCAGTGTTAACTCCATAGATTGTTGCTCCGCTAATGCCTTTGTTGAAAAGCCATGTTACAGCATTACATCCTGCTCCACCAGCACCAAAAACTTTAATATTTGCTTTTCCTGCACGCAATTCATCGAAATTTATGCTGTGAGTGGAAACATTTTGCAGCGCCTCTTTTGCAAAATCAAGTACCATTTATTTATTTTTAGCCTCCTTTCAATTATTGAGCATATTTTTATGAAAAAGTATGAAAATTCAAGTATTTATATTTGTCTATAAGAAGAAATATAGAAATGATTCTATGTTTCCATTTATGCATGATTGAGTTTAGGGATTTTTTGGTAGAAACATTTTTAAAATCTGAAAGCTAATTACTATTATGAAAAAAGAAGTGATTATTTTATTAATATTTATAGCTTTTTTATTTTTTAGCGATGGAATTCTCAGTTTGGAAACTTCTTCTATAATGTATATACAATATCAAGGAATTAATCACACAATAAAATTAAATGAAATATATGAAAATTCAGTTCTTATTACTTTGGATGATAAAATAACAAAGACAATACTCTTAAATACATCCGTTAGCTGGCTTAAATCAAATGAATGGCCTGCTGACAAGCCCATTTTAGTAGGAGATGTCGCGATTTCAGTTGATGAAATAGTTAATAATCCTACTCAAGGCAAACCTTACGCTACTCTTTTGTTAGGTTTAACTAATATAACTCTTGTTGAAGGAGATAAAAAAAATATAACTCTTAATGGGGTTAATCACACACTTTGGTTAGCAGGAGTCTCAAATAGAAAGCCGCTTCTATCGATTGATGGTGCATATACAGAATATTACAATCAATATAACCGTCATATTAACAGTCTCACAATATCTTTTTTAAAAGTATTTGAAGCACAAGCTACATTCCAAAATAGTACAGTGACTTTCCTTATTCTCAAAACAGTAAATCTAACTCGTTATCAACCTTCAACATGTATAGAGCAATGCGTTATTAAAGGCGATATGCGTTGTGCATCTACAAAAGTCTATCAGACTTGTGGTAATTATAACGAAGATTCTTGTTTGGAATGGGGCAATGATGTTATTTGCCAAAATAACGAAATATGTTCTGATGGAGCTTGTGTTGAAAAGATATCTCCAAATCCCTCGTGTATTAATCAATGTCAAAATATTGGAGAAAAGACTTGCGTTTCAAGTTCAGCTTATAAAGTTTGTAATAACAATAACGAAAAAAACTGTTTAGAATGGAGCAATTCAATCTCATGTGAACAAGTTCAAATATGTAAAAATGGAAATTGTGAGGAGATGCAACAAAAAGAATGCGAAGAAATCGGATTAAGGCAGTCTGGTAAATATTGTTCAATTGAATATAAATTGATTACTCAAAAAGCAGATAGTATCAATTGTGAAAACGATTTTGAGTGCAAGACTAATATTTGTTCGGAGAGTAAATGTGCTATTAAAATTATTCCGCCAAATCCAGATAATAAAATAATTTGGATTATTATTGGAGCAATTGTGGTGATTGCTATAATAACAATAGTTTTATTTTTTATTTTCAAAAATAGAGAGTAAGACTTCAAATAAACTTGAAGTCTAAGAAGTATTTAAAAAGAAGAAATCTATATATGATTATGGAAAATAAAGTTTGGATTGTAGGAATTATTGTACTGGCAATTTTAATAATTGGCGGAGCTTATATTTATTCTATTCAGAAAAATCCGCAACTGCAGACTTATGAAGATTGTGTCCAGAAAATTTTAAATGATGTTAGAAAATATAAACCTGCAAGCGAGGAGTCAATTGGAGCAATTCGTAAAGATAATGAAGGAATAACTTGGAAAAAGGTTTTGAATGATACATGGGAAACAGATGCAGAAAAATATAATGTTGGTGGAGGTAAAACAACTTGGGGAGATGGTTTAATTGATGAGCAAATAGGTGGTGCAAAATATACTTCTGAAAATTTTCTTCAATGCCAAAAATATATTTCTACACATAATTCAGAAATGGAGCAGAAATTTACAGAAATTATGAATCAAATTGTTCAAGAACAATCTCAAGAAGGAGAAGTAATTTCTATTAAGAAAATTGAAGTTTTAAATCTCGCTGGAAAAGTTCAAGGTTTTATAAATCTAGATTGTAAAGATATAGATCTAGAAACTGAAAAAGTAATTGTTGGAAATATAGCCATGAAACTTTTTACTGACTATTCTGATGATTTTAATGAAGGAGGCAAAAGAAATTCTTGGGTTGATATCTATTGCAATTATAATATGGGTTGGAGAATTTCTGATGGCGATTATGGTATGATGTATTGAAGTGGGAAAATTATATAAAATATATTTATCTTTTAGTTACATGAGGAGAGATAAAATTGTTACGAAGAAAGAATTAATGGGAGAAAGAAGAATGAAGATTGTGAATAAGAAGAAAAAAGGAGCGTATTATTTTTTTCTTGATTTTATATTTGATTTGATTAATTATCCTCATTAGAATTGTTTAATATTTGGAAATAGGTCATTTTTTGCGGGTTTTTACATATTGTGAAAGCTATTTCGTGCTTTTGTACCAGAATATAACGTTCCTAAAAATCCAAAAGTTACTAAAAAAGGAAATCCCAATATATTATATGCAGGGGTAATTTCATTTCTTATTTCCAATGCTCCTGCTTTAACTAATTTTTCATATCTTCGCAGCAACACAGCATATCCATTTTGCATTTCAGGGCGTTGTTTTTTTATCCATTCATGCACTTCAGCTTTTTTCTTTGGATTATAATTAATATCACCTATGTGTGATTTGTAGTGGAGAGGTATTAAATAATTTTCTATCTGTACTAACTCAGATACTTGAGGAATTTGCATGATCTGTTCAGTTTTCTTTAAACTTAGAAAACTTTCTATTCCTCCCCGTATTAATATTGCACCGCTTAGGATGCAACCTGCAAGACCTCCAAAAAAGTGTTTTTTGTTCATTTAAAAAGAAAAAGGAAAGAAGTATTTAAGTTTTTATATGTTTTACTTAATATGTTCTAGATTAAAGTTTTTGACGATAGTTTTAATAACTTATTTGCATAGTTTTAATGAAGAGGCGAAAGAGAATGACAATATGTGCTAAATTAAAGGAGAATTTGAGATTATTAACAATTCCTTTGATTTTAATTGGAGTTTATCTATCTATGGTCTTAATATGGAAATTATTCTCATTTCCGCCCTCAGAAGAATTGGTAATAATTGTTACAGATTTTTTTAATAAATACGGTTTATGGATTGTTTTTGTTAGTGCTTTAATTGAAGGGTTTTTATTATTAGGACTGTATTTCCCTGGAGGTTTTGTAATTTTTTTAGGAGTAATATCTAGTGCAGGTAATTTTTTGAGGGCGGTAGAAGTAGTTTCAGTTGTTTCAATAGCCTTCTTTATTTCATATATTTTAAATTATGTGATTGGGAAATATGGTTGGTATAAATTATTTTTAAAATTCGGGTTAAAAAAATCTTTAGACAATGCTCAGACAAGATTAAATAAATACGGATTAAGAGCAATAATTTTTAGTTATTGGGAGCCAAATTTGGCTTCTATAACTGCAACTGCTGCAGGGGTACTTAAATTATCTATTAAAAAGTTTGTTATATATTCTTTAATTGGAATTGTTGTTTGGAATACTTTTTGGGGATTTTTAGTCTTTAAGCTTGGTGAAGAGGCTTTGAAATTAACTGGGCTAAAATATATTGCAATTATCTTCTTTATTTGGATAATAATAATTCTTATTGTAAATTTTATCAAAGAAAAAAGTAAAAAAGTGATGGGAGAAATTAATTGAGAAGTTTTTTTAATGCCAAAGAAGAACCGAAAAACCTTTATTTTTTCAATCATCAATATATTATATTGTAAAGATTTTAATTAATTTATGGTTTTGTTATGCCGTCCGCAAGAAAACTTACAGCTTTTTAAGCTGTAGATGAATTGCGGCAAAGTTTTTCTATCTGAATTACTTTAAGACAGGGAGAGCTTGTTGCAGCTCCCTGAATTTTTGTCAATCATAGCTGTAGCTTTCT
>JACPLS010000081.1 GCA_016186375.1 Candidatus Pacearchaeota archaeon | reverse complement strand
TAATCAGCCGCAGCCCCATCCTCGCGCCAGCTTTCAATGATAAATCATTCCAGAAAACATCATCTATCCATCATTAGCGTCAGTTTCCCGACGGTATTATGGGCTCGAGGGCAGGTTAGCTACGTGTTACTGAGCGGTACGCCTTCTCCTCATTCTTACGAACAAAAAGAAAGACTTGCATGTCTAAGTGCAAACCAGATAGCCGCAGCCGCCAGCAGGATAAACTGGATTTAGCATAAAATGCTTTTGTTGCATTTGGCAAGAAATACAACTTCACTCAAACCTCCTGCTTTTGACTTGCGACATTTGTTTTTTACTTTAAAGTATAGAACTAAAACTGTACTCGCATACCTCATACCTTAATATGCGATGTCGTCGAGTGCTCTACATAATTAATAAGCAGAGCATTTCGAACTGTGAACATTAAGGCACTCATCAACGTTAACATTTTGGTAATAAAGTTAGTAAGAAAGAGGTATATAAACCTTTCGTTTTTTCACGAGGGAAAACGCGTCGAGATAATTAATAATTTAGTAAAAAATCAGAAAATCATCCAATCAAATCTATAAATGTTTATTACAAAGAACAGATAGTAATAAATATTAATAAAGCTTATTAAAATAATGGAAGTAATTGATAAAATAGAAAAAGGCAGGGAAACCGAAAAGAATTTTAAAGATTGGCTAGACAAACACAGAATCCCATATTTATACATTAGACAAGAGAGTGAAAATTTCTCAAAATCTTTCAAAGAAACATTAAGCGGAAAAAGGCCAGACTTCTTAATATTGATTCCTAATTTTGGTTTTATTTTTGTAGATGTAAAGTATAGAAAAATCACAAAATTACATGAAAGTTTTCCTATAGATGCATTAGAAGCTAAATTATATTCAACACTCCAAAGGAAGTTTAATATGCATATATGGTATGCAATTTCAAATGAAGAATTTGGTTTCAAAACATGGCTTTGGATACCATTATCAAAAGTCTTGGAATCCGGTGTTACAAAAAAAGCTTCATCAAAATCAGGCGAGTTCTTTTTTCCAATTCCAATTAAAGAATTTATACAAATTGCGGAAGACGATTCTTTAGAGAGGCTATTTTCAAAATTATTTACTTAATTTATAGTTTAGTCTCTGAGGATTCGAGAATTAAAGACATTTCATAAATTCTTCATAAGTTTCGCATTCCTTAAACTCAAAAATATTTCTAGCAGCTTTTATCGGAGAAATGAATACATCAGAAATTAATTCTAATGGTTCACCGCTTCCCCATTGCTCGCTAACAACACCTTGAGCTGGTAAATCTCTAATAGACTCATAAGTTCTAAAGACATACGGAATTTTTCTTCCAGTGTGTATAGCAATAAATTTAACACTTTCTTCATTTGGATCCCAATCACCTTTTCTATAAATTACTAGCATTTTGTTTAACATAAATTAAATAGAGCGTTAAACTATTTAAATCTTTCCATTTGTTACTTTTTTAAAGTAACAATAAAATTCTCGTCTTTCTTTCGGCTTATCTTTATCTCTCAGATTTATACTTAGGAAACTTTCAAGCCAATTAATTAATTTCTTTTGAGTTTAATAGCTCATTGAATAGAGTTTCTTTGTTTAAGTAAGAAGATGAATAAGAAGAGCCATTCTGATATACAGCCCATTTTCGGCTTGACGAAAATAAGCGACTCTTTGATCAGAGTGCTCAATTTTAGTAGGTAATTTAATTTCATCAATTTTAGGAAGAGGATGCAAAATTCTGGAAGAATGCTTAATGATATGAAAATTTGATAAATCAATTACATATTTTCCTTTTGCTTTCTCATAATCATCTAATGTAATTCTCTCTTTTTGAATTCTAGTCATATAAATTATATCAACATTTGGGAGAACCTTGTCTAAATCTTTTTCTTCAGAAAATTTTACATTATGTCTTAATAAATACTCTTTAATGTCGTATCTCATCTTTAAATTTTCTGGAGAGATAAAAATTATTTCATTATTTTTAAATTTTCCAAGTAAATAACAAAGAGAACGAGCAGTTCTCCCGTTAGCTAAATCTCCCACCATAGCAATCTTTAAACAATCTATCTTTCCAAGCTCTTTATAAATAGTATATAAATCCAAGAGAGCTTGAGTAGGATGTTGGCCCTTACCATCACCAGCATTAATTACCGGAACAGAACTAACTTCAGCTGCCTTCCTGGCAGCTCCATCTTCAAAATGTCTTATAACAATGCAATCAACATATTTTGAAACAACTCTTATTGTGTCTTCAATCGATTCTCCCTTAACCGCCGATGAAAATTCTCGAGCATTTTCTGTGCTAATAATGTTTCCTCCTAGTTTGAGCATAGCTACTTCGAAACTTAATCTTGTTCTTGTACTTGGTTCATAAAATAATGTTGCAAGAACCTTTCCCTTTAATATTTGTAGAGAATTCTGTGTCCTTAATAAATCAGCTCTATTGAAAAATTCATTAATAATATCTGGCTCAAGTTGTTGAGATTCATAAAAGTGTTTTAGTTTCATTAATATATCAAACAATAACGATCTTATAAAAATATTGTTGTGATATTTAAGTTAGTAATTATTGTAATAGTTAAAGAGTATAAAGTTTTTCAAGTTTTCTTTATCAAAATCAACAAATTATACTAACGAATTGATCCAATAATGGCCGCCCTTCTTCAATATTAATTCCATCAAAACTAAATTGTAAATATTGCTGTTTACCAGCGATAGCATACCATTTGTTAGAAGTTTGAGTCTTATTAGAAGTATCTATCAAAAATATCTTTGAACCCTTT
The DNA here is from genome assembly GCA_016186375.1 of Candidatus Pacearchaeota archaeon. Taxonomy (GTDB): domain Archaea; phylum Nanobdellota; class Nanobdellia; order Pacearchaeales; family GW2011-AR1; genus VGKP01. The sequence continues at coordinate 5,319 of JACPLS010000081.1, read as the reverse complement.
AGATCTTCTTCTTTTGCATTTCCTTTATCCTTTAAGTCATTAAGATCATTGATAATTAAATCATAATGTTGTTTTTCATTTATTTTAGATATTATTATAGAAATCTTTACAACTTGTCCAAAAGAATTATAATAATTAGTAGGGCTGATATAAATTGCTCTATATCCAAGAGAAGGCAAATCTAATTTATTATTATTTAAATCCCAATAAAGTGTACCTAAATATTTCCCTGGTTTCCCCGCATAAGTTACTTGATTTCCTGATTTAAACAACTTCAATGATGTAGGAATTTTATCTATTGTAATTTTTTCTAGGCACGTTGTTAATTCACTTACAGTTTCAACTTCAGTCTGAGATTCTGTGTTTTTTTGTTGATTTTGTTCTTGATCAGTATCTTGAATATTTGGTTGTATGATAGAATTGCTACCTTGATTATTAAAATCATTAATCTTTTTCTCTTCTACACTTTTACCTATAAAGAAACCTATAACTAAAAGAATAATAGCTATAATTACACACATGAGGACATAACCGAAACTTGTTCCTCTTTTTTTCATATAGTAATATAAAAGATCTAGTTTATAAATATTACTTCGGCGGCTGCAATTCGTCCCAGCCCTCAATAAATTCTTTGATTGAAGGCATTTGAACAGAAAGTTTTCGCGTTACAACATAAATCTTTGTTATTAAATATAATATCATTCCTAAGCTTTTTGCACTTTTATTATTTCCAGGAATAACTTGAGTAATTCCTGGTGTAAAGTTATTAGTATCACAGATAGATAAAGTAGGAATGCCAATTCTATTAGCGTCTTCCAAAGCATTTTTGTCTAGCCAAGGATCACAGATAAAAATTAATTCCGCCTCAGTAAAATTTTCCAGATTTGTATTTGTTAGAATCCCTGCAGGATATTTTTTTGTGTAAGCCCTTATTCCGGTAATTTCAGAGAATTTATTTACTGCTTTCCACCCAGCTTCTCTCTTACAAACAATTATTATTTCATTTTGAGCAAACTTGGAAAGAAAATCGGCTCCAGAACGAATCATATCATCTAAAAGAGCAGTATTAAAAACAGCAAGTCCATCCGCTCTTCTTCTATAGACGAATTTACGCATGTCAGGAGTAATAACTCTAGTTCCGAGATGGATGGAAGATTTTAGATAATCCTCAATTGGAACAAGAGCATCTTTTTTCACTTCTTCCTCTTCAGGCTTAACTTTCTTTTTTATGTCTATTTCCTTGGCTTCTTCAACACTCGCTTCAAGTTTTTTGGCTTTTTCTAGGAGCTTTGCAAACTTTTTTTTCTTTTCTTCTTTTTCAGAATTATTCTTGTCTATTAAATTTACTTCTTTCCTTCCTTCCTTTTCTAATTTCTTAACCTCGTCTTCGGTATTTTCTTGTTCTAATTTATTCACATTTACTTTTTCCTTTACTTCATCCATATTTTCAGTTTCTTCTGTCTTTTTCTTTCTTGGCATTTTTCTGTTATCCTTTGTAATTTATTATATAAAGAGCACAGGAGTTTTTCTGGATTTATTTCAGCCAGTACCTGTAAATCTTCTGCCCAATTGGCATTAATCCTTCCAGATAAACAGGGTTTTTAAATGCTTTTATCATTTTGCATTGTTGCGTTGTCGGGTGCTATAGTAAGATTTTTTAACTTTGAGTTACATACTTTTGTTATGGAAGAAAATAAAAAGGAAGTGAAAAAAGATAAAATTGAACGCCCTCATGAAGCTAAAGTTATTGATTACAATAAAGAGCCATGGCTGACTGATATTATTGTCTATCAAAAGGGTTCAAAAAAGCATGCTCATATGACTTTGAGCGGAGCGCAAATTCTATATTTGAGAGATGCCGAAGACAAAGAGATTATTAAAGAAGATTTCTAAAGTTTAGCTAATTTAATCAAACTTAACCATTTATTCGTGCTTAAAGTCAATTCAGGTATAGCTTCCTCTTGTGGAGTTTTATTGTCTATCCCTTGATGTTTTCTTACAAAATTATAATAAATTTCCATACCTTTCATAATAGCTCTTGCACTTTCCAAACTTCCATGAAAACCGCGCATAATCTTTGTTCTGTCTCTAATGGTGTTATGCAACCTTTCTATCTTATGATTAAATCCTCTTTCAGAAGCTATAACAACATTATGAATTATTGGGCTTTTATGGTTCCAATGAGTTTTTAATCCAAAACTTTTCTTTAGAACTCTCTCATAACCTTTTAATCCATCTGTTGTAACCACCTTAATCTGTTCACCTGTTGCTAACTTACCTTTCTTTAAAACTTTAGTTAAGTTTTCTATGGTTCTGCTTTTCATGTAATCCGAAGCAACCACATAACGAGTTGTTGTATCCATGACATCAACAAACCAATTCTGCTCCCCTAATCTATGGTAGTCCAATTCATCAGACATTAACTCAATTCCACTTTCTATTTGTAAATTATTTGTAAGTGTACTTATCATGTTTGCATATTTTACATTCCATCTATAAATAGTAGAATAATGGGAATTTTTAGGAGCAAACATTTGAAGATGCTCTTGTATTTTCCTTAATGACATTCCAGCATAATACATATTCATGCAAGAAGTTATTTTATCCTCGTGGTTTTTCATCTTCCAAAAACCATCGTCTATTGAAAATCTATGAGAACAACTTAAACATTTGTATCTTTGAACTTTGCCCCTATTTTTGGTTTCTCTAATTCCGTCTTTCTTAATGTTCTTCCCATCGCATTTTTCACAAATTATTTCTTGTTTCATGTTATATACCTACACTAATATACTATAGGTATACATATATTTAAACCTTTCGGTTATGCTCTATGACTATAGTAAAGTATTTAAAGTAAGGCATTCATTAGATATTTATGAGCAAAAAAGAAATCAAGGTTTACGAGTGCAAATGCGAGAGATGCGGACATGAATGGATAACAAGAACAGAGGAAGCACCAGTCGTATGTCCTAAATGCAAAAGTCCTTATTGGGATAAACCACTAAATAATAAGAAGTGATAAAATGGAATTAAATAAAATCTATAATGAGGATTGTTTGAAGACTATGGCAAAAATGCCAGAAAACTTTATAGATTTAACTATAACCTCTCCGCCCTATGATGATTTAAGAGAATATAAAGGATATTCTTTTGAATTTGAAAAAATAGCAAAAGAATTATTTAGAGTTACAAAAAAGGGTGGAGTTTTGGTGTGGGTTGTTAATGATGCAACAAATAAGGGTGATGAAACTGGAACTGCATTTAAGCAAGCTCTTTTCTTTAAAGAATGTGGCTTTAATTTGCACGATACTATGATTTGGTTTAAACCAAATAGTTTTAACTTTGGTTCTAATTCATGTTATCGTCAGAGTTTTGAGTATATGTTTGTCTTTTCTAAAGGAAAAATTAAGACGACTAATTTAATAAAAGATATTCCAACAAAACTGAAAGGACAAAAAGTAAAGGGAGCAAGAAAACATGCAAATGGAGTAAGAGATGTTGTACCAGATTTTGTTGTTGGAGATTATAAAAAGAGAAATAATGTTTGGGAGATACCTGTTGGAACATCTAATAACGGGCATCCCGCTATTTTTCCTGAAAAATTAGCAGAAGACCATATTTTATCTTGGAGTAAAGAAGGAGATTTAGTCTATGACCCTATGCTTGGTTCTGGAACAACAGCAAAAATGGCTATCCTAAATAATCGTAAATTTATTGGTTCTGAAATAAGTAAAGAATATTGCGATGAAGCAAATAAAAGAATAAAACCCCATTTACAGCAATTAAAATTAATTTTTTAGAAATTAACTCTCAAATAAATCACAAGGTTTTATTTTGAATTGTAACATTTTTCCTGTTTCTCTACCACCATCACCGCCCTTTCTTTGTAAAGTAATTTTTCCAATAGCAATACTTCCTCTTGGACTTATCTTAACATCTCCTTCTCCAAAAATACTCATAGCTTTGTTAATATCAGCTAAAACCCAACTTGTTTCATCTTTCATTCTATCATACCTTGTTACTAACATCCAATCCGCCGCAAATTGTCCTCTACCTTTTAATATGTCAGTAACAATCAATAACTTATTTTTTGTAAAAAAATCAATTATCTCCTTCTGACGTTTGATTTCAAATTCGTCCATAAAAAATCTTCTTTTATCTCTTAATTTTTTATATTTGTCTTTAGTTATCTTTCCTTCTTTTAGTAATTGTTTTGGAGATATTTTACCACAAAAAATCTCTAAAAGATTTACAATATTATTAGGGATATCCCATAAATCAACATAATTTTTAACCCATCTCTTATCTATCTGGTTAAAATCCGCATCACTATTTGCCTTCTTTATTGAGAGGTTCTGAACAGAAATAGCTTTTTTAAGAGTGATGGTAACTTTTATCTGAACATCTGTTTTATGTCCGTGTAAAATAACTGCTTCAACATCCTTTATCTCATCTAAATTGTAACCCATAATTTTTAGCCATTTTTGAGCTTCTTTATCCTTTTTCCATTTATCAAATTTTTTTGCTATTGTCTTTTCATTAGCAAAACCACCTTTGGCTGTTTCCGAGCCAATTCTTACTAAATCATTCATAAAATTACTTATTCATAACCAACTTAAAAAGTTATCTAAAACACCCGTAGTGTGTAGGTCCAAGACATATGTCCCCTTATAATTCATAATGCTTCTTATGCCTTTTATACTGAAAGTATATCGTTGCTGGTACAAATCCTCTTAAACTTTCATGAGGTCTCTCATGATTGTATCTGTATCTCCAAGCTTCAACATCATTGTTGCAGTAACTTATTTCCCTGAAATAAGTTTGTTGTATTGCTCCTATTTTTCCTAAAGTTGTTGCTTTATGAATTCCTGAACGAATGTGAATTATACCTTGCTTTTCACACCATTTATCAAATTCGCTATCTCTCCATGTTCTTCCAAACTCATGACCATTATCGGTCAATATCTCTCTGGGCTTTCCATGCATTGCTATGCATTTTTCAAGTATCTCAATCATATTCGCTGTTGTCAGCGAATCAAATATCATTGCACCAACGCAATAGCGAGAGCAATCATCTTCTACAATAACCAACTGTTTTGCATTTGAGAGTTCGGTTCCGTCTATTTGCCACATATCATTAGGATAATGCCTCTCAAATCTAACCCATTTCAATTTTATTCCTTCCATCTTATTTCCATTGGATAATCCATGACCTTTGACTATCCTTTTGATAGTTGATTCAGACACAAATATTTCTTTTTCATGTAATTTAATCCTTAGCTTCTGACTGCTGTATCCTTCTGTTTTGCGATAAGCGAC
>JACPLS010000088.1 GCA_016186375.1 Candidatus Pacearchaeota archaeon | reverse complement strand
GAAGGTTTGAAAAAGTTGCTTAGTGATGGAGGTATAAACCAGTTTATTTTAAAAAAAGTACCTGTTGGACACGCACTTGTCTTTCCTATGTGTGAAAAATGCCATACTTCAAATCCAGTAACCCCAAAATATGAAGATGGAAAGATATTTACCTCTTGTTCTAATCCAGATTGTGATATTGAAAAATATGAAGTAGATATATTAGACACTTCAAGAGATTTAGCAGTTCATTTTTTTATCGATCCTATTAGAGACAAGACTGTTAAACCCAATGCAAATATACATGTTTTTGGGGGGGATTATAGTGCAGTTCATGATCATGCTAATGGAGATTCTACAGATTTTTTGTACACTAAAGTTGGCAAAGTTATTGAATTAATGAGAAGAGTTAGTAAAGATATACCTGATTTTTTAGTTGGACCAACTTTTTATGCTAGAGATGGTAACAAAATGAGTAAATCAAAAGATAATGGATTAAGAATTGAAAGATTAAAAGAATACTACGGTAATGGATATGTAGAAAAAGTAGTTGACTTTATATCATACGTAGCTGATAGAGGATTTAAACATATAGATTACCAAGTATTAGAACAAAAACTTTTTGGTTAAGCAATAGTTTTTAATAACCTGATTTCTATTAATAATTTATGGTAAAAGCAATAAAAGAAATTGAAAATAAAAGTCTTGAAATAGACTATTCAAAACTCGGCTTTAAAGCAGGCCTAGAAATTCATCAGCAATTAGACACTGGAAAAAAATTATTCTGTAATTGCCCATCCTATTTGAGAAGCGATGAACCTCATTTCTCAATTAATAGAAAATTACATGCTGTCGCAGGTGAAACAGGAGAGATTGATGTGGCAGTCACACATGAAGCTTCTCTAGGTAGAAATTTTATTTATCAAGCATATAAAGATACAACATGTCTTGTTGAGCTAGACGAATGCCCTCCCTATCCAATTAATGAATTAGCTCTTGAAGAAGCTCTTAAAATTGCTTTATTGTTAAATTGTGAAATCTATCCCTTCTCCCAGATTATGAGAAAAACTGTTATAGATGGCTCTAATACTTCTGGCTTTCAAAGAACAATTCTTATAGCTCATGACGGCTATCTTGAAACAAGTTCTGGAAAAATAAGAGTTGATACAGTATGTTTAGAAGAAGATGCTGCTAGAATAGTAGAAAAAAATGAAAAAACAGCAACTTACAGACTTGATAGACTAGGTATACCATTAATTGAAATTGCTACTGCTCCAGATATAAAAAATCCAGAGCAAGTAAAAGAGTCAGCTTTGAAAATTGGTGAAATACTTCGGGCATGTAAAGTAAAAAGGGGCATAGGAACTATAAGGCAAGACATTAATATGAGCATCAAAGGCCATGAAAGAGTAGAGATAAAAGGATTCCAGGACCCTTCTATGATGATTTCCACAGTAAAAAAAGAAATAGAAAGACAGTTACAAGAAATTAAAGATGGAAAAAAAATAGGAGATGTAAGGGGAGCATTGGAAAATGGAGAAACAGAATTTCTCCGCCCTATTCCTTCAGGAGCAAGAATGTATCCAGAAACTGACCTCGAGCTTCTAAAAATTGGTAGAGATAAGATTAATGAGATAAAGAAAAAACTCCCTAAATTAAAGCATGAGATCAGTTCAGAGCTAAAAAAGAAAGGATTGACAGATGAACTTATTTCCCTTATTTTGGATGAAAATCTGGATGAATTTTCCACGCTATTGAGAGTTTACGACAAAGATGCTAATCTAGTCGCAAAAATGGTCTCTTTATGGAGATCTGAATTTGCATCTAAGCTAAAGAAAAATATCGATGAAATAAGGTCAATTTTAAGTGAAAGAATTCTTGAAACAATCCTCGAAAAATTAGTCAAAGGAGAAATTTCTGAAAGCGATATAAAGGGAATTATGTTAAAAATTGCATCAGGCACTCCAATTGATGAAGCCTTGAAAATTGAAAAAATTAGCCACGATTCACTTGAAGAGGAAATAGAAAAAATTGTTAAAGAAAAACCTGGAATGAAAGCGAATGCTTATATGGGTTTAGTTATTCAAAAGCTAGGCTCAATTGTTGATAAGAGAAAAGCAATGGAAATTCTCCAGAGAATTGTGAAATAATGATAAGAGCAGGCGGAAAACATATATTGGCAGAATTTAAAACTAAGGACAAAAAATTAATAAATAATTGGAGAAAACTGGAAAAACATCTTGAGGAAGTTGCAATAAAAAATGGTTTTTCAGATAAAACAAAAATTCATAGGTTCACTCCCTACGGACTAACAATAATTGCAGTTTTAGGCGAATCGCACATCATATTGCATACCTATCCAGAGTATAACCATTTAAGTTTTGATTGTTATACTTGTTTTGGAAATCCACGTAATGTGATGAGGGACATCACAAAGAAGTTAAAACTAGAGTTATTGCAAACGAAAGAATTGTTGCGCGGAAAGGATATATCTGAACTTGAACAGGAAAGAGACTGGATGAATGGGTCTTTATCTCAGGGATTAATAATAAAGTACCATATTAAGAAAAAACTATTTAGTAGAAAATCAAAATATCAACAAATAGACATTATAGAAAACGAGTATTTTGGAAAAATGTTGTTTTTGGATTATGATTTGCAGATAGCTGAAAAAGACGCTCACATCTATAATTCCAGTCTTGTAACTCCAATTGTAAAGCAAGGCAGTAAAATAGATAAAGTGTTGATTCTCGGCGGCGGAGATGGAGGTGTTGCTAATGAATTAATAAAAAACGACGTAAAAGAAGTTATTGTGTGCGATATTGACAGAGAGGTTATTGAAGCGTGCAAAAAATTTATGCCAGAAATATGGGGCAATGCATTGAATAGCCAAAAAGTAGATGTTGTTATTAGTAATGCTTCTAAATACCTGAATAAGAAAAATAAATTCGATGCCATAATCTATGATTTAACATCTCATCCTAATAAACCAATAAAAGTTAGTCGAGAGAATTTTTTGAGAAAGATTTTTCTTAATATTCAAAATAATCTAAAATCTGACGGATTCCTTTCTATGCAATGCTCACCAGAAGGAGATACTGAAACATTAAAATTGGTAGAAAAACTATTGAAAACATATTTTGTTCAAACAACCTTTTTAAAATCTTTCATTCCTTCTTACTGTTGTAACTGGATATTCGCAGCTAGTCGCAAAAAATAATTCTAGCAAAGAAATAACGAGAATAAAAGATTAATCCCTTATCAATGTCCCGCTAAATTTCTCTCCCTTCAAAATCCTTCCTAAATTTTCTGTATTATCATCAATAATATAAGTAGGAATTTTATGTTTCCTTATAAGTATGGCGGCATTTTGGTCAAGAACAAAATGCTGACCTGCAGCAAACTTTATCTTAAGTGCCATTAACTCGAAATCTTTCCAGTTTATTTTAGGAATAAATTTAGCATACTTATTCTTGTTGGGATCAGAAGAATAAAGACCTTTTACATTCGTTATATTAATTAAATCTCCATTAAGAAAATTTGCTAGCTGTGCTGAAGTGCTGTCAGATGTTGATCTCTGCGAATAACGTAAAGCACCACAAAAAACAACTTTATTCTTGAATAAATTATCTCTTACCTCTTCCATATTAAGTGGCAAAGAATCGTTGGCCTCTTCTCCAAAAACCTGCATCAAAAAAGCAGCATTCATTCTTGTTGCTCTTATTCCTGCCAGAGATTGCTCTCTTACAGACTTGCCTTCATCTCTTAATACGGATATATATTTCCTAGCTATGGAACCTCCACCACAAACAACAACAAATCTATGCGTTCTATAATATCTCCTAAGAATTTTTTTGAATTTTTCAAGAAATTTTATATTCATTCCACCTTCAGGTATAATCACACTTCCACCTAAGCTAATCACCATAACCTTTTTCCCATTCATTCCTATAATAAAATAAGAGTTTATTTAAATCTTTCACATCATGTAAGATTTTCGATATTTCATAAAACCAATACTCAAATATTTATGTTCCTCGTTATACTTATAATATAAATATTTATAAGTTTATAATTTTGAGATAAAAGATGCAAGGCATAATATATCAATTAAATATAAAATCAAAAGTTGAAGGAGAAAGAGGTTTACCAAAAAAGGCTGTGGAATTCGGCAATCTTACATTTAATGGTTTTGAAGGAGATTATAATCATTTTAGGACAAATTGGAAATCAGGAACGTTTAATAGATCTGTTCTTATCATACCATTAGAAACAATTTGTGAATTAAAAATTGAAGAATGGCCAGTAGAATCAGGTCATTTAGGAGAAAATATAACCACTAAAGGAATTCCTTATAGTTCTTTTGCTATTGGTAAAAAATACTCTATTGGAGTAGCAGAGATTGAAATTAGTGAGATATGCAAGCCTTGCAAAGTCTTATCAACTCTTCCTTATATTGGTAATGAGAGAATTTCTGAATTTGTTAAAGCGCTTGTTTGTAGAAGAGGATGGTATGCCAAAGTTATCCGGGAAGGATTGTTAAGAAAAGGAGATTTAATTAATGAATTTGTTACTTAAAAATTTCTCCATTTTCTTTGCTCCAAAATAAAAGATCCAGATGATCCAACGGAATACCAATCTCTGATGAAAATGAAATAAACCTTTGTTCAAAATTAAAATAATTATTCTTATTTCTTATCTTATCCTCATTAATAACATCTAGATCCATTAAATTCTTTAATATGTGCCTGTCGAGTATTGCAATCTTATTTTCAGATTTCCCTATATTTCTTAAAAAGTGGGAAGCTTCTTTTAGGCCATATCCCATAACATTTTCTGCAAGCCAGTTTCTCAATTTAATAATATCCCTCTCATCTATTAATCTTTTTTCAACATTTATCCAATTCTTTAACGCCTCAATGATAAATTTAGATTTATTATTATGAAATCTTGTTTTAGTTCTTATGATAGAAATTATCAAGTCTTTATCTATCTTATCCAGTTTTTTAATTTCCTCAACAGCTTGCCAGCACTTTTTTGCGTTACTTTGTGGAGTTAAAAGGCAAAAAATATACTCATAAATATATTCTTTCCTAGGTAAATCTTTAAATTCTTCTAATCTCTTAATAATTTTCTCTTTATTTTCTCTATATTCCTTTTTTAATATGTCTCGCATATCTCACAATATAAATAATTGTTAATATACTTTTTGATTTCGAAAACCTTAATTTCTCTAAACCAATTAACAATTGAATCCTTATTAAAATAAATCAATAATAACTATATCAAATTTAACATTCCCCATTTATCATTCAGCAGCCGCAGGCTGCTGTATAGTTGATTTCTTCTGAATCATAAACCTCGTTCCTACAAAATCAGATATCACTGCT
>JACPLS010000087.1 GCA_016186375.1 Candidatus Pacearchaeota archaeon | reverse complement strand
GGCTGAAGAAAAGCTTCCAAAAAGAACGATAATTGGGAAATCGTAAAGTTTTTCAATCTCTTCTATAATGTGAGAGGTTCTAATTTTTTCTAAATTGTAATACAATTTTAAGTTCAACGTCTTTTTTGATAAAGTTATCCTGTAAAAAGAATATACTCCCTCCTTTTTTAATGATAAAATTTCTTCTTTAACCATCTTGTTTAGATGCTGCCTAATTGTAGTATGATTTATCTTTAGAATCCTGGAAAGCTGTCTTATACTAAATTTTTTATTTGGATCTTCAAAAAAAGGCTTTAGTATGGTTAATTTTTGTTCCATTTGGAAATATTAATTTCCATATGTTTATAAATATTTCCATTGGACTGGATAATCGTTAATATTGTTTATTCAAATAAATTTCGTTACTTATAGTAGTTATGGCCTTTTCTCTCGAGAATTCCAAATGCAATAGCTTTATTATTTGCTCCTCTTCCTCTGTTTCCTTTTCTTTTTCCGCCAAAGTAAGACTCATCAAGCTCTAGTTCTCCATTCAGTTTCTTTGCTTCTTGATTGCAGTATTCTGCAATCACCTTTCTGAATTGCGTAAACTTTCTGTGAACTACTCCATAATCCAAATTTAATTCATTTGTTGCCCTTCGGGCAGAGATTTCTAAATAAAAATAATGTAACACAATCATGTCCGTTCTTAGTTTCTTTAGAGAATAATATTTATTGCATGATTTACATTTAACTCGGTTATCTTGAGTTTGTAAAGTCTATTTTTATCGCAATAAATACAGTTTCTTCCCAAAAAATACCTGTCTGACATTACCTTTTTCATTACTATCGTCGTAGTTTAGTTATTTTATAAGACTTTTTGGTGCTAAAATGCATCAATCAGGTAAAATAAATATCATTAAGGAGGGCTTACGGATTCAAAGATTTAGAATATTTCAAGCTGAAAATACTTCAAAGTTGCTCATAATTTATTCCCAGACATATACAAGTCCCTTAAAAAATAACTACTATTTTAGGTGACAAAATAATAGAAAAGTATAAATATAAGTTATTCCTAAGTAATTTGTCTTAAAATTTAATATGGTATATAATAAAGCTCAAATGGGTGTTGTAGCAATTATAATTGCTTTGGTAATCGTGATTATATTGGGAGTTTATCTTTTTTCTTCAGGAAATTTTGATAAAAGTCAATCTAGCACTACAGCTAAGGGAAGAGTGGTTTTCACTATTACAGATGCTGCGGCAAATCTTGGCTCTGTAAATAGCGTTAAGGTAAAAGTTGATGAAGTACAGGTTCATAGCAACACAAAGGGGTGGGTTACTGTATCCTCTACTCCAAAGATTTATGATTTATTTGAATTAAGAAATGAAAATAATGTTGCTGTCTTGGCTGACATTCAGCTTGAAGAAGGAACATATCAACAAATGAGATTAGAAATTTCTGACGTTACTGTAACTGATACTGGTGGATCACATAGGGCAAAAATTCCTTCTGGGGAATTGAAGGTTGTTGGAAATTTAAATGTTGAAAAAAATTCAACAGCAAGTGCAACTTTTGACTTTATTCTTGATGAATCATTACACATTACTGGGAATAATGAATATATTTTAGCTCCTGTGGTGCAAGTGGAAACCAAGAACAAGGTATATGTGGAGATAAAATCAAATAACAGAGCTGAAATAAAAGGTGGAAACTTAAATACAAGAGTCAAGGTTGGTATGGATGCAGATGGAAATGTCGGAGTTGGATTGAAAATTCCTTCTAATATTGGCCTTGAAATAGGGTCTGATAATAAAATAAAGGTCGGAGGTATAGGAGTTGGATTGGGAGAAAGTTCGTCTGTAGAAGAAAAATCAAATGCAGATTCTAATGCCTCATTGTCGGGTAAGACTTCAGTTGATTTGGAATCGGGGATTAGATTGGGGTAAAATCAATGAGATTGAAAGATATTTTTATTATGATTAAATTAATGTCTAAAAAAAGAGATTATTCCTTATCTTTTTCAGTTAAAAAAGTTGTTAATCCTTCTTTTAGTAACCTTTCTGCTTCTGAGTTATTGATCATTACATAAAAGGCGCTCCATGCTTTGTTGGCACTTGTATGAATAATTTTTTCTGTTAATTCTTTATCTCTTGTCAGGTATGTAATTCCATTTTTATAAATTATTAGATAATAATCCATCAAGAATAGTTGTTTATTGAGAATTTAAAATTTTAGGTAGAATGAACTTTTATTATAGATGATCAATTTATTGATATGTCAATTATGGTTTAAATGATAATGCATTGTTGCATCTACGGGTGTTTTAGTGTGTAGGTTCATAAGATTTGTCCCCTCCTTTTGATTGGGAGGTGACTAATGAAAAAGGAGATTATTAGACGATATGCTTTAAGTTTAAGAACTGAATGTAAGACTTATCCTGAAATTATTAATATTATAGAAAAACGTTTTAATGTTAAGATAAGTCAAAGAACATTGAGAAGATGGTGGAAGAAACTTTCTACAACTGAATGGGATTTAAGAGATACTTCTCAGAGACCAAAGACAATTCATTACAAATTTGCAGAAAAAGATAAGCAACGAGTAGTTGCTTATCGAAAAGAGGAAGGATACAGCAGTCAGAAGCTAAGATTGAAACTACAGGAAAGAAAAATATTTATGTCCGAGTCAACTATCAAAAGAATAGTAAAAGGTCATGGATTGTCTAATGGAAACAAGATGGAAGGCATAAGACTGAAATGGGTTAGATTTGAAAGAGAAAATCCTAATTCAATGTGGCAAATAGACGGAACTGAACTTTCAAATGCTAAGCAGTTAGTCATTGTGGAAGATGATTGCTCAAGATATTGTTTAGG
>JACPLS010000090.1 GCA_016186375.1 Candidatus Pacearchaeota archaeon | reverse complement strand
TATCCATTTTATTGGATTGCCAAAAATATCAAACTCAAATGGACTTTTCCCTTCTTTCGTAAAATATCTCCTTAACTCAAAATTTCTTTCTTCAATCAACTTAAGTCTTTCAGGCGTCATTTTTTCTCTCCTTTAGACTTATTATCTAATATCATATGTCTCAAAATAAGATTTAAAGTTTTATTACTAATATTTACTTCCTTATTTAATAGAATATCTAACTCTTTGTTTTTATCAATTTCTATCATTATTTACCTCCAAGCTGCTTTATTTCTTTTTTAAAATCAGAAACGTCTCTAAAATCTCTATAAACAGAAGAAAATCTTATATATGCAACTTTATCAACTTTTTTCAATTCTTTAGAAACCAATTCTCCAATAACTTCGCTTTTTACTTCTTTTTTCCCCATTTTTCTTAATTTTTCCTGAACATTTAGTAGCATTTTTTCTATGGTTTCAGTACTTATGGGCCTTTTTTCACAGGCCTTTAATATTCCTCTTTTTAATTTTTCTTTATCAAATGCTTCTCTCCTTCCATCTTTTTTAATAACTCTTAGACCAACAATCTCCAATCTTTCAAGAGTATTAAATCTCTTCCCACACTTTAAGCATTCTCTTCGCCTTTTTGTAATGCCTTCTTCATTACTATCTCTCTTATCTACAACCTTAGTTTCAGCATGAAGGCAATATGGGCAGCGCATTTGAGTACCACAACAGGTTGTGTTTTTTCCATATCGACGGCACAACTTATTGTATTATCTATTCACTAATAAAAATCCATATTTAAACATTTCTATGCTTTTCTTTCTTTCGTCGATATCTCATAGAAAAATTTTCGTCTCACTTTTTCAGTGATAAAACTATTTTTCTCTTTCCATGCCCATATATTGATAAAAAATTTAAATTAAAAATGAAAATGTTTTTAAACTTACTAAAAACTTTGAAATAATGGCAATTGAAACACATAACATAAAAGACTTAGAAGGAATATTTTCAAACCCTTTTCCAGAAAGCATAAATATACCTTGGGAATTAAAGCCAAGAGATTATGAAAATACGCATTATCGCTACGAAATGGAAATCATGGCTATGCTTTGTAGAATGCAAAACCCAAAAATTGCTTTTGAATTTGGAACATTTGAAGGATTTACCTCTCTCGTGATTGCACGCAATACGAAGCCCAGCGCTCGCGTTTTTACGTTGGATCTTCCTTGGGGCTCTGAATCACCCTCTTCGTATGATCGCTTCAATGCTTCATTTGTGAAATGTCGTTATGTTCTATATTTCCGTGGAAGGCCTGAAGAAAGAAAAATACATCAACTTATAGGAGACTCGGCAACCATCGACCTTTCCCTACATAGATGTACAATGGATTTAATCTTTATCGACGGATGCCACCAACACAGCTATATTGAAAATGATACCAAAAAAGCCTTTGATATGCTAAAAAAGAATGGTATTATTGTTTGGCATGATTATAATACTACTTGGCCAGATGTAACTCCTTTTCTTGAATCTCTTTCAGTAAAAAAGCCACTATTTCACATAGAAAGGACCAATTATGTAATTCATAAAACAAATGAAAAAGAGTAATGTATTTAATTAAATCACTGCAAGAGAGCCGGCTATTTTACGATATTCTTCTAAAACTATAGAAGGCGCATATTCTCTCCATTCATTCTCTTCACTTGATCTGGTACATAATTCACTGTTTAATGCAGGTAATCCCCACTCTTTCGCTTTAGCTCTTGCTTTCAATTTACTTTCTTCTCTTATACAAGGATCATCCGGATGATATGACTGAAAGACAACTCTATGAAAATACTTTGAAAAATTAGTATGTACTTCAATAAAGGCTTTAGGATCAGCAATCATATTCGGACTCTCCAATAGTAGCTGTCCTTTTTCCGTAATCGAAGTTTTCGCTGATAAGTAAGGATTTGTTGGAAAAGAGAACCGCCCAGATAAACAATGTCTTCCATAACCTCCTGGTCGTTCATCGACCATCATGTTTTGTCCCCAAGGATCCCTACTCTCAATTGATAAGTGTAAATATCCTTTGGCATCTCCTTGATAAATATTCCAAAAGACATCTTTGTCCCAAAGATGTGCTTCTCGAGAAAGCTTTCTTTCTAGTTCGTTAGCGCAAACAGAATCAACAACACATCCTTCTCGAATATAAAATCCTGTTTCTCCTTGAATTGCATCAATGAAATCATAAACACTCATAATTCAATTTACTTTCTTGCATTTTTAAATATTATTGGCATTTAGGATAATATTCTAATTACGCTTTTGTTTTAATTTACATTTATTCCTCAAGGACATTATTTTACCTTTCTTATAAAAATTTATAAGCTAGAAAAACCACTACAATTTGATGCAAACCAAATTCAAGCGCCATCAAGCTGTAGTGTTACTTACAGATGCAAATCCTGATTACGTGGAATATCACAACGAAACTGAATCAGATTCCGAAGAAATTCCGATAAGAAAAGGAATGAAAGGCAGAATTAATATTCTTTTGTCAAATGGTCAATATCACGTTGAAGTTTTAGATGAAAAAGGCAAAATTATCGCCTACGCTCCCTTTAACGAAGAAGACTTAGAATCTATAGATTAATTAGGTGATTAGTGAAAATTCACACTAACTTTTTTAATTTTTAGCCATTATAAACCCTATAAGATATATTAATGAAGGTTTTATCCTACAATTAATGTCTGACATTGTTTAGTTATTATTTATCATCTATAATATATAACAATTAGACTATTTTTAGTGCTAAAATGCATCAATTACTTAATTATATATTAAACACACCAATAAAAATTTATAGGAATTTATCACCCATCCTTTCATTTCTTAAGTTCATTAATTTTCAAGAATTCCCAAATCTTTAAAACAACAAAATCAATATCTTTTTTTGTAATAAATTCATTTAGTACAAACCTCAATGATCCTTTAATTTCATCTTTATTTAGTCCCAATGCTAATAAAACTCTATTTTCCTTTTGTTGCTTACTTAAGCAAGCACTTCTTGTCGAACTCATGACTCCTTTTTGAGACAAAAACAATACCAAATTTTCAGCATCAATGCCTTGAAAAGAAACATTTACATTATTATAAATCCTCTCTTCTTTTGAACCATTTATTTTGCCTCCAATTTTTTCAAACTTTGACATTAAATAATCTCTCAGACTTTTTATTTTATCTTTATTAACCTTATTTGTTATTTCTAACGCTTTTGCAAAACCCATAATTCCAGGAACATTTTCAGTTCCCCCTCTTCTCCCAGCCTCTTGTCCACCTCCGATTATCAAAGGTTTTAATTCAATTCCATCTTTAACATACAGAAATCCAATTCCCTTCGGTCCTCCAATCTTATGTGCGCTTGCACTTAATAAATCAATACCAGAATCTCTAACGTTTATTCTCTCTTTCCCAAAACTTTGAACAGCATCAGTGTGAAATATAGCTCCTTTCTTTTTGCACAGAGCACCTATTTCTTTTATATTTTGAATAACACCAATTTCATTATTGACGTGCATAACTGAAACTATTAGAGTGTTTTCATCAATATTTTTTTCTAAATAATTCAAATCAATAATTCCATATCTATTAACTGGAATTTCTCTTACATCATAATTTAGGCTTTTTATATATTGAGCTACTTCATAAATAGAAGAGTGTTCTATTGCACTGATTAAAATTTTATTTTTTCCCTTTTTCAAAGGCGCAATTCCTCTCAACCCTAGGTTATTGGCTTCTGTACCTCCAGAAACAAAAACAATTTCTTGAGCTTTTGCACCAATTTCAGCAGCAAGTTCCTTTCTAGCATTATTTATTGCTTCTTGCGCATATTCTCCAAGCCAATGTGGAGAACTAGGATTCCCATATTCTTTAATTGAGTAATATTCAATTTCATTAACAACTTCTTTATAAATAGGAGTTGTTGCTCCATTATCAAAATATATAATTGTTTTCTTCATTAAAATAAATAGAATCGAGACCTTATAATATTTACTAGACCATTCTTAATAAACACCATATTGATAATATCCTTCTCTTGTTATGTTTCTTCATAAGACTCTGCTCTACAAATGAGCTAATCTTGTTTGTCGAATGAATATCATTTCTGAATAATACAAACTCACAACAAACCAAAAGCATATAAATAGGAATATCTATTAAAATATATAGGCTATGTGTAAATTCTAAACCATAAACTTTGGATTTATTTTCCACTCATGTTTTGCTCGATTCAAAACATTAATATTGTGATTAATCCATCTCAATGTTTCTTCGTTTATTCTCGCTGATTGCAGACGAGAATAAACCTT
>JACPLS010000014.1 GCA_016186375.1 Candidatus Pacearchaeota archaeon | reverse complement strand
ATATATAGGATCGGCAAAAAACTTATTGGATAAATTGGAACTTCTAGATAAAATTTGTAAATAGGACTTATCTCACGCAAAGCCCTCTTTAGAAATATGACTTATGATTAAAAATAATATCTAATTTAACTTAGGAATCTGGGTTTTCCAGAAAACAGACCATTTTTCTTTTTCTGAACTTACAAATAGCTTAGCAGAATCTTCTTTATCTTCTTGTGCTGTCTCCAGCAAACGAGTATTTAACATGTCTAAATCATCTATTTTACAAAATACATATTGAATCACAAGTTATTTAAATAGGAAAATCCTCTGATTTTTATGAAAAAGGAGGTTAATTATGGCAAAAAAGACTGGCAACCTTCTAGGTAGTTGGGCTTTTTTAGTAGGGCTAATTCTAGCATTAGTGCTAGGAATATTTGGCTTTGGCGGCAGTGATCCTACATACTTATCAATATTAGTTGTTATTGGATTGATAGTGGGATTACTTAATGTCGCTGATGAGGAAACTAGTCCGTTTCTTCTTTCTGGAGCAGTTTTAATAATTGCATCTGGGTTTGGCCAAAGTGCATTGGTTGATGTAGCATGGATAAATAATATTTTTAGAGCCCTACTTATAATATTTGTCCCAGCAACTATAATTGTTGCTATAAAAAATGTCTTTTCTCTAGCAAGACATTAACTCTGGATTTTTATTTTTTTTATTTTTAGATTTTTATTTTTACTTTTTCTTCCTGGATTTTCTTTCAATTTCTATTGCTTGCCCTTGGTATCCGCAGTTGTTGCATTTGAAAGAATGAGCTATAAATTCAATAGAAGCGCCATGAGAAACTAGATCATCTGACTTGCAATTTGGGCAGATTAATTTTTTCATCTTTGATTATGGCCTCGCGGGGAATCGAACCCCGTTAGCACGAGCTTCAGTCGTGTGCATTCCCATTATGCTACGAGACCTCTTCAATTCTGAGATGAGGATGATTTTTAAATGTTTTTAGATCTTATTACAGCGAAAGATAAAACCACTTAATTTTTTATCTTAAGAAAGAATTAAATATCTTACATTTCTCTTCATTATTGGGGTTTAATTCAAGTATTCAAATAATGAAAATAAAAAGAGGAAATAAAAGCAGTAATTTATATTTAATTTTATTAATAACACTATTTCTTTTAATTTTAGTTCTAGGATACTTTTTGATTATTAACAGTAATTTAGGAAATAAACTAACTTCTACTGGTAAAGTGATTATTTCTAAAGAGAACAAGGGAAAAAGTGCTTTACAAAAAGTCATAGGAATTTTATCTTCTTCCTCAACTTGTGGTAATGGAATTTGTGAATCTGATGAAACTCATTTATCGTGTAAAATAGACTGTTTACCTGAAATTCCAACTAATAAAAATGTTCTCTGCGTCTTTAACAAAAACAGCCAGATTTCAAAAGACATCTGTGAGTATTATCTCCAAAAGAGACCAGGAGCTAATGCGCTTGGATTGGATATTCCTGATTCTATATTAAAAGAATATGGCCCAGAAGCTTTTGATGAAACTGCCGATAGCGTTGATTTTATAAAATATATAAATAAACCAATTTTAACTTATGTTAATAATCACCCAGAATTAAAAATTACGCACTTGGCTATAACTAAAGGTATTCCTATTCGTGCAAGAGAAACTTCTCTTGGTAGAGATTCTCAAGGGGCATGGGTTTCAATCTCTGGAGCAGTGCTATTGGCATTCGAAACAAATTTTGATAAATATCCTACACTTAAAGAAATTTTAGAACTAGCAGAAAAAGAATCTACTTATTTGGATAATGGAGGATATAAGAATAATCTTTATCATTTTAATCCACAAGATTTTGAAAATAATCAAAGACTGTTAAAACCCCGTTTTGCTGTTTCATATTTAACGGGTTATAAATTAGATGATATAAAAGCTATGATAAACAAAGCAATGGCTCCTCCTCCTGATCTTTCAACTTCCAAGTGGCTTTTGGATAGGGATGAAGACAGTTTTACTATAAGGGAAGATAATTTAGAAGATATAAGATCCTATATTACAAGTACAGGAATATCCGATAATAACATTTATCTGGAGCGAACAAATTCAAGATTCGACGTGACTCCTTTACCGTTTAATGTTCCTATTGTTGGTTACGTGGGTCCGGATTCATACCATTCTTATTATGGAGGACTTTGGATTTCCGGCAATCCAGCTATAAAAACTGATGTATCTAATAGAGCTTTATTAGTAGGAGTTGCAAGTTATACAGCTTCAACTTTCACAGGAGATCCAATACATTCTACAGGAATGCCTCATTATGATCAAGGAAAGATTGCAGATGCAATTACTTCTAAGACTTTTGGAGGAACAGATTATTCGCGAGCATTTGGTGGAGCAGTTGGCAGTGTTGATGAACCTAATTTAGTTGGAGCAATGGATTTAGTTGCTCCATTATTTAGAAGTTATGCTTCTGGTCTTACCTTTGCTGAAAGCTTTTTAAGTTCTTTTGCTAAAAATAGGAATATTCCAATGGGAGATCCATTAATGAGAATAACTGATTCTATCGATAATAAGTTACCTAATAGCGCCCAGTGTAATTTTGATATTCAATGTAAATCTGGTAATTGCAATCTAGATAATCTAGGAATTAAAAAGTGTCATGAAATTTCTATAAAGTGTATTCTTTCAATAAATAATTTATTAATAAAAGAAAAAATTAACGGAGATAAAATTTGTGAAAATGACAAGAGTAAGATTCAAACCTGTAATAATGGGATATGGCAGGAATCATTATGCCCTGCTAAGAATACTTGCTCGTCTCCTATTTCAGGAGGAAATGCTTTTTGCGGAACAAATATAGGTTCAACATGCTCACAAGACAGTAATTGTGCATCTGGTAACTGCGATACGGATATTTTTGGCGTTAAGAGATGCCACGCAACAAGCAATAATTGCGTTTATGATCAGTATGGGTATGAAACTTCTTCAGGATGGTTTGCTTGCATTGATACAATCAAAAGAAAGCAATGTTCAAATTCTGTTTGGCAAAATGAGCAGACATGCAAAAACGGTTGCTCTTTAGGAGCCTGTATAGAAGAGGATCTTTTTGTTCCTCCTAATAAATTTAAATTTACAGCAAACGGAGCAACATATGGATTAACATTCCCCATAAATACAGGACAAAAGAAGATTTCAGAAATATTTACAAATATACCTTCAGGTTCAGGACTTGTTATTAATACCTGGAAGAGCGGAGGAGGATATAACTTAAATGGATGCGATGATTTAGGTTGTGATGAACCTAATTATATTTTTAAATCAGGAGAAGGTTTTCAACTTTATATTAATGGTTTATTATCTCCTTATGAATTAACACTTCCGGGTTCACAATTTACATCTCCTGTTTCATTGAAACTATTAAGCGGGTATAATCTTGTCGGTGTCCCATATTGTGGAGAGAAATATACTGCTTCTCGTCTTTTAGACGAAATAAATAAAGATGGAAAAAAATGCTCTATTATTTATAATAATAAAGAAGTTACTTCTGGACCAAAATATTATTTCGGAGAAAATTCTGGCTCAACTGATATGGAATATAAAGACTTTAAACTTCAAAATTATGAATCCTATTTTATAAAATGCGATCAGGGTGTTGATTATTTATGGACTCCAACATGCCAGCCAGTAATAAGTATTAGCGTAATAGATGCTAGCGCCGATGAAAAAGGAAAAGATCCAGGAAGTTTTACAATAACAAGGTCTGGCAGCTTATCAAGTGAGATAACTATAGGACTTTCAATAAAAGGTAGTGCTGTTAATAGTTTTGATTATGATTCAATTGAAAACTTCATTACAATTCCTGCAGGAGTTTCTTCTGTTATAGTTAAAATAATTCCTATATCTGATTCAGTTTCAGAAGAAACTGAAGATGTTATTTTAGAACTACAAGATGGAGCGACATATGAATTAGGATCCCAGACAAGCGCAAAAGCCGAGATAAAGAATAATGAAGTTCCAGAAACTTCAATCACATTTCCAACTGATGGATCTGTATTTAAAGCGCCAACAACATTTACAATAAGTGCAACGGCATCTGACTCTGACGGAAATATAAAAAAGGTGGAGTTTTATAATGGAGCGATTAAACTTGGAGAAGATACAAGTTCACATTATTCATTTACTATTTCTAATGCTGGAATTGGAAAATATCAATTAATTACTAAAGCATATGATAATTGGGATGCAATAAATAATTCTCTGCCAATAAATATTATAGTTACAGACGCGCCAATAGTTTCTATAACTTCTCATAAAGATGGAGATGTTATCAATTCAGCTCTTCCCACTAATATTAATTTATTAGCAATTGCAACAGATTCTGATAGTCAAATACAAAAAGTTGAGTTTTATAATGGAGCGACTTTGATAGGAACAGATAGTGATGGAAGTAATGGATGGGAAGTTTTATGGTTAAATGTGGCCGCAGGAACATATTCAGTTTTTGCAAAGGCATACGATGCTTATGGCATAAATGCTATTTCTTCAATTATAAAAGTTATTGTAAATTCTCAGCCTTCTGTCTCAATTTCATCGCCAATAACTGGAGCTATTTTAACAGCTCCAGCGTCATTTACCCTTAAAGCTAAGGCTTCAGATACAGATGGATCAATAACAAAAGTTGAGTTTTATAATGGAGCGACTTTGATAGGAACAGATTCAGTCGGTTTAAATGGAGAGTTTGATATTGGGGTGACTAATCTTGATAGTGGCACTTATTCTTTTACAGCAAAAGCATTTGATAATAATAATGGATTATCTATTTCAATTACAGTCAAGAAGCCTAATGTTGCTCCAACTGTTTCTATTTCTTCGCCTGCGACAGGAGCAACATTCACAGATCCTGCAACAGTTTCAATAACTGCTACAGCCAGTGATAGCGATGGATCGATAAAGAGAGTGGAATTTTATAATGGAGCGACTAAGATAAGTGAAGATACCTCTGCTCCATTTACTGCATCTTTGACTGCATTGACAGCAGGAACATATTCGCTTACTGCTAAGGCAGTTGACAACGAAGATGCTTCAACAACGTCAACTGCTGTTTCAATTACTGTCAAGAAGCCTAATGTTGCTCCAACTGTTTCTATTTCTTCGCCTGCGACAGGAGCAACATTCACTAAAACAGATACAATCCCTATAATTGTCACAGGAACGGACTCTGATGGAAGCATTAATAAAATAGAAATATTTATAGGAAATAGTAAATTGGGTGAAGCTTTATTGAAAGCAGGAACAAATAATCAATATATATATAATTGGCCAAATGTTGCAGCAGGAACATATTCTCTCACAGCCAAAGCGACTGATAATGATGGAGTATCTACAACATCTGGATCTATAAATTTAGTTGTTAATAATCCGCCAACAATTAGCATCACAAGCCCCACAAATGGTGCATCGTTTGATGCTCCTGCCTCCGTTTCGATTAATGTGGATGTCAGTGATTCAGATGGACAGATAACAAAAGTTGAGTTTTATAATGGGGCGATTAAACTTGGAGAAGATTCTAATTCACCTTATGAATTCTCGTGGGAAAATGTTTTAGAAGGAACTTATCTAATAACTACAAAAGCACTAGACAATAAGGCAGCTAATACAATTTCAGAAAATGTAGCAATAATTGTGAAGAAGCCAGAACAGCAATTATTAAGCTGTAGTGGAGATGAACCATCTGCAAGTGATGGAATAATTAAAGGTATCAAACAATATCTATCTGGAACAACACAAATTACAAGCTGGACATACTCACCAATCGCGGATTTAATAACTCCATGCCTTTGGAGATGTAAACCAGAGAATAACTATATAAAAGATGAAAACAGCTGTAAATTTAAAGAAGTTTTTAGTATAAATGATTTAAAATCAAACCAGATAAATAAAGATATTTTTGTAAATAACATTTTGAATAATAAAACTCTATTTGTAGTGAATAATGTTACAATAAATCAAATTGATTTAAAAAATATTTCATTAATTACAAATAATCTTACTGAAAGCAAGGCATATCTAATTGTTTCTAATCTAACTATTCCTGAAAATAAGACTAAGACTCTTTATATTAAAAAACTCGATGCAAATTCAAATGGAGTATGTATCGCGGATATATATAGTGTGTCAAATAAAGACCAAATATTATCAAATTGCCAGAAAATCTTATGTCCAGGAACTTTGGAAGGAATTTACAACTGTTCAATTGAGGGAGAAAATTATATTGTTTCAGGATTAAAACATAGCGGAGTTATTGAAGATGTAATAAATACCCAACAGCCTCCTGGTGGCTCACCTGGTGGCGGGGGCGGTGGAGGTGGGGGCGGTGGAACAGGAGAACAAACATTCGTAGTTAGCTTTGATCAACTAAAGCAAGGTTCAACAAAAGAATTAGCAATAAATGATAAAATAAAATTTGATGCGTTCGGAAACCATGTTAATTATCTGACTACTTTATTGGAAGTTAAGGAAAATAGTGCAGTTGTCAGATTTTCTAAATCTGATGGAACTGAAATTTTAAGAACAGAAATATTTTTATCAGAACAGAAAAAAATTAATCTAAATAAAGATAATTATAATGATATAATTATTAGAATTGAAAATGTTTCTATTTCAAACAATAAAACCAATCTTAAAATTTTATACTTAAAAGAAGAAATAATAATTCCAAGAGAAGAAGAACACGAGAGAGGCGTTCAAAATGAGTCAGAAATTGAAAACCCTCCTATTAGTGGAATAACAAAAGAAAAAGGAAATAAAATATCAGTAATTTTTATATGGGCAGGAGTCATTATAGCCCTTCTTGGAGTTGCATTGGCTATTTATAAAATAATTGTTCTGAAGAAAAAACAAGGATTTAGCAGTTCAGAATTAAAAAGAGTTAAAGAAATTTCTGAACGTTCAGCATTAAGGTAAATTTTACATATATCTTTATAAATAACTATTTCTCTATTTTTAAATGAGCAACAAAACAAGTTCTTGGAAATCATATGCAAGAAAAAAATTTCCAAACTCATTAGTGCAATTAACGATAACTCCATTATTTCATTATGAACAATTAAGAAAAGGATACACAATCCCTATAACTTATTGCGATAATGCTTTTCTTGCCGAGATTTGTAAAATAAATAGAGATAGTTTTGAATATACCTGGCATGATGGAGACAAGCAAAGAAAAGGGGTTATTAAAGAATTACATAGTGTTATGGTTTTTAAAAGAAAAAAAGCTGAAGAACACTCTACATTGGAAATTCTAGCAGGAAATAATGTTTATCCTTATTTAAAATTTTGACTTACTTCTACAGAATTTTAAAAGGATAAGAACATTTAAAAACCAGTTTTCTTTTCCATAAAAATGACACAAGGAATGTATCATTTTTTGAGAGAGACATGGAAAAAGCCTAGCAAGGAAATGCTTCAGCCATTACTTATAAAGTGGAGAGCTGGAGAAAGCATTGAAAAAGTTGAAAAACCATTAAGATTGGACAGGGCAAGAGCACTTGGATATAAAGCAAAGAAAGGATTTGTAGTCTTAAGAGTAAGGGTTAGAAGAGGTGGAAGAAAAAGGCCAAGGCATAAACATGGAAGAAAAAGCAGAAAACAATTTGTACGTAAAGTTTTAAAGATGAATTATCAGTGGGTTGCAGAGATCAGAGCAGAGAGAGCTTATAGAAACCTGGAAGTATTAAATTCATATCAAGTTGCAAAAGACGGAAAATATTATTTCTATGAAGTTATAATGGTTGATCCTACAAAACCAGAAATTTTATCTGATCCTGGAATTAAGTGGATTTCTAAACCGGAAAATATGAATAGGGCACAAAAAGGTTTAACATCAGCAGCTAGAAAAAGCAGAGGATTGAGATCGAAGAGTGATAATATGAAAGTTAGACCTAGCCAAAGAGCATGGGAAAGAAAGGGTAAGTAAGATATTTAAACCATATTTCGTTCTTTGACACGCACAAACTTAAAATGGCATATTTAGACATATTTATAAAAAAAGAAGGTAATTCTGGAATACCACAAAAAGAGTTAGTAGTGGGAACAATATATACTGGAAGACAGTTATCTTCTTTAGGTTATGACCTTTCCTGTGATTATGGTGGAAGAACCCCTATTGAAATGCACCGAGAGAAAAAAGACTGTCAAATTAATGGAACAAACGGAATTCATCATTATGTTTTAAGACCAATTGCTTTAGATTGTTTTAATTCTTGGGGTGATGTATGGTTTGGTGTAGAAAGAAAATTCAATGGCATGCATGAGTGGTTGGCTCTTTATCCAGATTAGAACTTTTTAGACATTAAAAACACCAGATTTATAAACAAATGAATAATAAATATACCATGGTAGAAGTTATAGTTGATGAAAAGATAAGATTTGGGAAGCCGATTATTAACGGAACAAGAATTACAGTAGATGAAGTATTGGGTGCCCTAGCTGGAGGCATGACTTTTGAAGAGATAGAAATAGAATATGGTGTAAATAAAGAAGGTATATTGGCAGCCTTAATAAAAGTTTAATTTTCATTATTTTCAATTTGGTTTTCTCTTTTTTCCCTTTTTTCTTTCTCAACAGGGCATTGGGGATTAAAGCAAAATTCCCAAGGTCTCTTTCCCTTGCGAATTGCAAGAAGTTTTGGGAAAGAATCAGCTGGGCATTGTGTTTCAGCTTTCTTGATTAAGGCATTGGGGGGTAGAGAAAAGGTCTGTGTACACTTTGGATAATTAGAGCAACCTATAAAATACCGCTTGCTCTTTTTGGAATACAGTATACGCAATTTCCCCTCTTTACAAGCAGGGCAGGGATTTAAGGTATTATTTTGTATCTGCTCATTTCTCTGGTGCTCGATACCTTTCATAAGCTCCTTTCCAATTTCAATTTCCTTTGCTTTAAACTCCTTTGAAATATCTGAAATAAGTCGCTTGGTTTTTTCAATAACTTCTGACTCTCTTTTCTGAAAATCTGATTTAGCTAGTTGAATATTTTCCATTTCTTCCTCTAACTGTCTTGTGAGATTCTCATCAATAATAATAGGAGAATATTTTTCAAGGGATTCGATAAGTGTAATTCCCAAAGGAGTAGCTTGAATGCTTCTTCCGTCCAAATAACCTCTATCAAAAAGAGTGTCGACTATCATGCTTCGTGTAGTTTTCGTACCTAGATTTTTTCTTTCAAGAATAGAGACTAATGAAGCTGGAGTGAAGCGTGAAGGAGGCATTGTTTCTTTCTCTTCTATCCTAATTTTATCTATTTTCACTCTTCCAATCAAATCTGGAATTTCCTGTTCATCAATTTTAATTGGGTAAAATGAAGTCCATCCTTTTTCGATGAATGTTAAACCAAAAGCAACAAAAGTAATTGGAACTTCTTTTTGAGTTTTTCCTTTTGATGACTTTTCAAGTTGTCCATTATTATCTTGTGCTTGTTTAATATTCTCATGTTCATCCTCCTCTTCTTTTAATATTTTTCCATCATTAAGATTTTTTTCAGAGACTTTATAAGTTATAAAATTTCCCTCTTTATTTACTGCATTAAGAACAATTTTTTTATTTGCGGTCCTGGCATCTGGAGAAAAAACAGCAATAAACCTTCTTGCAATTAGAGAATAAATTTTCTCATCCCTTTCTGATAGTTCAACGATCTCTCCTGTTGGATGAATTGAAGGGTGCGCTGGATCTGATTTCTTACCTTCGACTGGCTTTTCTCTTAAAGCTAATTTGGCTTCTGGAAATTTTTTTTCCAGAGCTTTTAAAATTTTTTTAGGCTCAATAGAGAAAGGTATTTTTTGACTTGATGTTCTAGGATAAGAAATAAGGCTGTCTAAGTAAAGTTTCTGAGCTATTGAAAGAGTTTCTGATGGATTTATCTTATATAAACGATATGCTTCTCTTTGAAGTGTTGTAAGGTCAAAAGGATGAGGAGGAGAGATTAATTCCTCGCTTTTTATTGTTTCAGCTATACCTTCTCTTATACTTTTGAAAATCTCAAGAATAGACTCATCAAATATGTCTTTAGGATGTTTTAATTCAAGAATTGTAGTTTCTTTAGAATTCCTTTTAATATTTGCGAAAACCTGCCAGTATGGAACTGGTTTAAAGCTCTTGATATCTCTTTCTCTATCAATAATAATTTTTAGTGCTGGGCCTTGGACTCTTCCAATTGAAAGTATTTTAAAAGAACCATTTTTCTTGAGCGAAGACATTAACGCCCTGGATAAATTAACACCATAAAGCCAATCTACATAATGCCTTGTTTCTCCTGCATAAGCATTTCCCCATTCTAGTTGTGAAAGAGGAGAATCATATGCTCTCTTCAATTCGTTTGCTGTAAGAGTTGAGAATTTCATTCTTTTAGCATTATCTCTCTGACAAATGAAACGGAGAATATTCCATCCGATGACTTCGCCTTCTATATCAAAATCAGTTGCTAATATGATTTCAGAAGCCTTCCTTGTTAATTTTTTCAATAAATCGAAATACCTTTTAGTAAAAGCAGCACGACCTTTTAGATAAGAAGGTTTCCATTCTAGCTCAAAGATTGGCCATCCTTTTTGCCCTTCTTTATATGTGAGGTTAAATAAATGGCCGACTGCTGAAGCAATTATAATTTTTTTCCCATTTAAAGAGACTTCATAGTAAGATACACCTAATATGGTATTTTTTTCTGGTTTTCCCAAAGCAGATGCAATTTTTTGTGCTGCTTGCGGTTTTTCTGTTATTATTAGAATTGAATCTTTTTCAGGAGCAGAGATTTTAATATTTTCTGATTTCTCAAATTTCTTTTTCCTAATTTTTCTAGTTTTGTTCTTTTTTCCTTCTTCTCCAGACTCAAGCATAGATGCTGGAGAAGGCCTACCTGGAGATTCCACTGTTGTTAACTCTGCCAGAGTTGGTTTTTCCTCTTTTTCTGTCAAAATACTTTTCAGTTTTTATTCTTGGAACTCTAAATGTAAATCCAATTGTTAAAAAATTTATTCCGTTCCAATAAGTAATGTTGCTGTTTCTTCCTCTTCCAAGATACAATCTGCAAGCTATTAATTTTCTCTTTGGTATTTGCACTGCGACACTATTTTCTAAGTTATTTTTTATCATTTTTAAGGTTTATACGAATTCAAAAAACAAACTAAACTTGGAAGATATCTTGCATGTTGAAGTGTTATCCATAAATCTTGAGAAAATTCTTGGTATCTTATATTTAACTTCACCGTATTTGTTGATGAATCTGTTGTTTGCGGTTTCCATTGAAATTCTGAATATTTTGATTTATTTCCAAAAGAATCTATTCCCACTCTTACAATTCCTTCAAGGTTCTTTAAACTTTCTATAAATGGACTTATACACTTTGGAATACTATGTCTCTTATCTGGAAGTATTACGGTTTTTTTCATCTTTATAAATTGTCTAGCGGACTCCTTACATTTTTTATATTTTGTTGTGATATCTGAGTGTATATTTGAGTAGTTTTAATATCGCTATGCCCTAATAGCTTCTGTATAATTCTAAGGTCTGTGCCCTGCTCTAGAAGATGGGTTGCAAATGAGTGCCTTAATAGGTGCGGATAAACTTCTTTAGTTATGCTTGCTTTTTTCGCCGCATTTTCCACAATTTTAGCAATTGTTTTCTTAGTTAATTTGCCTCCGCGATTAGAAGGAAATAAGGTTTCTTCTTTATTCAGTAAGCAATAACTTCTAAGCTCTTCAATTAAAGTCTCTGGTATTTTAACAAACCTGTCTTTCTTTCCTTTTCCAAGAACTATATACATAAGACTTTCATTGAAATTTAAATCTTCTTTTTTTAGGTTCGTGATTTCAGAAACACGTAAGCCACAACCATACAGAACCTTAATAATTAATCTGTGCTTTATATTCGAAGTAGAATCAATCATTGATTTTATTTCTTCTTTAGCAAGTATTATCGGGATAGTTTTATTTCTTTTTGGATTTGGGATATTTAACTTTTCATGTAGAATATTATTAAAGAAATATTTTAATGCAAAAACCATATGCCCAACACTTGCAGGCTCTTTTTTCTTTAATTGCAAAAGAATGAACTCTTTGGAACTTTCTTTGTTTATGCCTTTATTTTTGGCAAAATCAATATATTTGCTGATATGTGACAAATATCCTTTTATAGTTTCTTTTGAGTAATTTCTAAGAAGCAAGTTCTCCTCAAGTTTTTTCAGCAATTCTGCATTTTGCATGTTTTATATAATGTTCTGATATTATTAAAGGTTACTAAATACCCTCTATGGATATGTAAATTCTAAATAATTTCCATATCCATAATGTTCAATGAAATTTTTCCTGCTAGAAAAACTCTGCGCGAGATCAATTTTAGTTATTCCATCCCCCGCCCGAAGGCAGTGCTTTACGATAACTTAATAAATGTCTAAACTTTTTTATGAATATGAAAATCATTGCAATTGGTGGCGGAGAAATTGGAAGACTTGGCTACCCAATAGAAACAGAATTAATAGATAAAGAAATAATTCGCCTTACTGGGAAGAAGCATCCTAAAGCATTACTTTTGCCAACTGCAAGCGTGGATAGTCCATTATATTGGGAAACTTTTCAAAAATATTATGGGCAAAAGTTAGGATGCCAAACAGATGTTCTCTATCTATTTAATAGAAATTCTTCTTCAAAAGAAATAAGAGAAAAAATTCTTGGTTCAGATATAGTTTATGTTGGTGGCCGTAACACTCTAAGAATGTTAAAAAGATGGAGAAAACTCGGAGTTGATAAAATATTGGAAGAAGCAGGAAAAAAAGGAGTAATCCTTTCAGGATTAAGTGCAGGAGCAATTTGTTGGTTTGAATATGGCAATTCGGACTCAAGAAAATTTGGTCCGAAGAAAAGCACAAAATTAGTAAAAGTCCGCGGGACTGGATTTTTACCTTCTATGGCTTGCCCTCATTATGATGTTGAAAAATCCAGAAGACCTTCTCTAAAAAGAATGATTCAAGAAAACGGCGGACTTTCAATTGCTTTAGAAAATTGCTCTGCACTAGAAGTTGTAGATGACCAATATAGAATTATTACTTCTTCCAAAAATGCTCACGCATACAGACTTTACCGCCACAATGGAAAAGTTGTTGAAGAAGAATTGCCGAACGATAAAAAGTTTAGACCTCTTGAAGAATTGTTTGAAAGATAAACGCACTGCCTTCCCCCCTAACAACCAAATATTTATATATGTGCTAGTTATGATTAATTATATGGAAGAAGTATCTTTTTCAGCTGTCTTACACGAGGAAGATTTAGATGGAAGGCCTGTTTTTGTAGCGGATTGTATAGAATTAGGTGTTAGTGATTTTGGGGATAATGTTAATGACTGTTTGAGTAATTTAAAGAAAGGTGTTTCTCTTTTATTAGAAGAAGCTCCTGAAAAAAGAGTGTTATTAAAGACAAAAGAACCCGTTCTTGTTACGAGAATAGTTCTCTAAAGTCAACTCCAGATTGTTTTTCTATACTTTTTAAGGTTCCAATTGGCATTATTTCACGGTGTATAGGAACAACAACTGTCCTATTTTCTCTCCTTAAGATAACATGAGTTCCAGCTTGTCTTCTAATTTCAAATCCCTGTTTTTGAAGAATTTTCAATACCTCTTTTGATTTTATGTTTTTTAGTTTCATTCATTATCTCTAAATTAGCATGTTTTTATATTTATCCACAATTGATTGTTATTTGAAATTTCAGCTTAAAAAGCGTACTGCCTTCCCCCGCCCTTAAAATTTGTCTAAAATTAATCTCGCTTGCCACATTGCATTTTCGGGCTGATGCCCTCAGGTCGTTGAACAGGCATTAACAGAAGTTTTGCGACGAAGGAGCAAAATTTGGGAAACCGAAGTGCAACGAGGTTTCCTGTTAATGCTATACGTTATACAACATTTGTGAGTGTGCCCCCTAGTTAGAAGAAATTATCGCGAAAACAAAGGTTGGGGCTTTAACGAAAACGCAAAACGAAATTTGCGAAAAGTTTTTAAGGGAGGGGACGTAGATAGATTATGAATAGAAAAATAATTTTATCAATGAGTTTAGTGCTTTTAGTTGAACTTTCTATTTTTGTAATGGCTAGTATGACACCATTTTCCACTACTGCAGACACAACAAAATATGATGTTAACATTCAACTTGTAGAGGGTTGGAATTTAGTTCCTTTTTTTCTTCCCTCAACTATAAAAACTAATAGCGAAATACAAAAGGGCGATATCGGAGCAATATGGAGTTGGTTACCTCCACTAAAGGATTATTATCAAGTATTTCCAGTTAATCAATTAGATAATTTGCCTGTGGAAATTGGTAGAACTCTCGATGAAAGTGAGATTCTAAGTGCATCTGTTTGGGTATATTCAAAAAAATCTGGAGGTATAGAGTATTCGACACCAGAAGGAATTTTAAATTCTAGGACAATATATGAAGGTTGGAATTTTGTTGCAATTACTCCTGATATGGTGGGTAAAACATTTGGTGAATTATTAAATGGATGTAATATACTTAAAGGTGCAGAATTTACAGCTTATAATAATAAATGGTCTACGTTTTCTGGAGAATCAATATCTTCTGATTCTCCTTTAGAAAATGATGTTGGATTAACACTTGTTGTAAAGGTTGATAACGAATGTTCGATAAAGGGGACTAGTGCGATAGGAGGAAAACCTCCCGTAATACCAAACTAACAAAAATGAAAAATAAAAAAGGGATGAGTGCATGGATTTGGATTTTAATAACCCTTATTTTGTTAGCTATTGGTGTCGGAATTTATTTCTGGTTGATTGGAGATTCTTCTCCACTTGCCAATGGTGGAAGCTCAATACCTCAGCCACCTGCACTTCCTTCTGGATAAACAAACGAAAAGTGTTCTTTATGAACTAAAATTATAATCCTAATGCTTCTTCAGGCCTAACTATTTTTATTCTTTGAAATTCTTTAAGCTTTAAAAGATGTTTGTCATAAGAAATGATATACTCTGCTCCTGATTCAATAGCACATTCTATGATTTTATTATCATCAGTATCCTCTTTAACAATATCAACTTTCTTGCTAGGATTTACTAAAATTACAAACTGGAAAACTTTTTCAAGTATCTCTCCTATTTCCTGTTCCTTATAATCAAAATCTCTTGCTAAAATTTCTTTATATTCTTCAATTATCTCTTGAGAAGAAAAAATTTGAATATTCTCTTTTATGCACTTAAATAAAAATTTCTGAGCCACACTATTGTCCCACAAGGTGGCAGATATTAACACATTCGTATCAAACACACTTTTTGTTATCATCTTTTTCTTG
>JACPLS010000082.1 GCA_016186375.1 Candidatus Pacearchaeota archaeon | reverse complement strand
GGGGGGACCAAATAAAGGGTGAGAGGGAGAATAGTGCGGAGATGCTGATCAGTAGAGTCGCAAATTACTTTGAAAGACAGGCTGTAATGCAAAAATATCTTGATAATGAAAAAGCAAAAATTTTAAGGGATGAAATTGCTGCAATCTGCTTGAATCAGTTGTGTGTTTTTAATTCTCCTGTATGGTTTAATGTTGGAATAAATGGTTATAATCCTGAAGCGGGAGGAGTTTCTGCTTACAAATGGGATTCTGAAACAGAAAGTGTTATCCCTGGAAATAAGGGTGATGACCGGCCACAGTGCTCTGCTTGTTTTATACTAAGCATAGAAGACAATATGGAATCAATCATGAAAGTTCAAGTTGCAGAGGCAACTTTATTCAAAGCTGGAAGTGGTACAGGAACAAATAGATCCCCATTAAGAAGCACTAGGGAGAGAATAACCGGGGGAGGGAGGGCTTCTGGACCAGTTTCATTCATGAGAGGGTATGATGCATATGCTAATATCATCAAATCCGGAGGAAAAACTCGAAGAGCTGCAAAAATGGAAATACTTAATGTTGATCATCCTGATATTCTGGACTTTATTGAAGCAAAACAAAAAGAAGAGAAAAAAGCATGGGCTTTGATTGAGCAAGGATATGGGGGAGGTATGAATGGAGAGGCTTATGGAAGTATATTTTTCCAAAATTGTAATATGTCAATCAGAGTTCCCGATGATTTTATGCATGCGGTTAAAGAAAACAGAGACTGGCAGACTAAATTTGTTAAAAATAACGAACCATGCGAAACATATAAAGCTAGAGATATAATGAATAAAATTTCTGAAGGAACATGGATCTGCGGAGATCCTGGAATTCAGTGTGATAGCATTATTCAAAAATATCACACCTGCAAGAATTCTGGAAGGATTAATGCGACAAATCCATGTAGTGAATATGTCTTTCTAGATGATACTGCATGCAATTTAGCATCAATTAATTTGATGAAATTTCTGACCCTGGAAGGAAATTTTAATGTCGAGGGCTTCAAAAAAGTTGTTAGGACATTTATCACTGCCATGGATATAATTGTTGATGGCGCTAGTTATCCGACGCCAGAAATTACTGAGAGATCTCATTTATTTAGAACTCTTGGATTAGGATATGCAAATTTGGGGGCGCTGTTGATGAGCTATGGACTGCCTTACGATTCTGATGAAGGTAGAGCTGTAGCTGCTGCTATTACGGCAATCATGTGTGGAGAGGCATACAAAACATCTGCGGAGCTTTCTTCTTTAGTTGGACCATTTCCAGAATTTATGAAAAATAAAGAACCTATGATGAATGTTATGAACCTGCACAGAGAACATGTAAAGGAAATAGATGTGAATAAAATTCCTTCAAATTTAAGAAATTTAGTAAATGAAGCGTGGGATTGTTGGTCTGATGCCATCGAGCTTGGTGAGAAATATGGATTTAGAAATGCCCAAACTACTGTATTAGCCCCGACAGGTACTATCGCGTTTTTGATGGACTGCGATACAACTGGCATTGAGCCAGACATTGCTCTTGTAAAATATAAAGTTTTAAGTGGGGGAGGCATGCTAAAAATTGTCAATAGGGCAGTTCCAATTGCACTAAAAAATTTAGGATATGGGGGAGGGCAAATAGATGAAATAATAAATTATATTGATAAAAACGACACCATTGAAGGAGCTTCTGGTCTAAGAGAAGAACACTTGGCAATTTTTGATTGTGCTTTCAAACCTGCAGGTGGAAAAAGAGCGATTCATTATAAAGGACATATAAAAATGATGTCTGTGTGCCAGCCATTTATATCTGGAGCTATAAGTAAGACAATTAATATGCCGGAAGAATCAACTGTTGATGATATTTTTAATGCATATGTTTATGCCTGGGAACAAAAACTAAAAGCTGTTGCAATATATCGAGAAAATAGCAAACGCAGTCAGCCTTTGAATACGCAGAAAACAGAAGGAGAAATGGTTAAGAAAAAATCATCTCAAATCGCAGGTGAAATATTGAGAATGCAAGAAAGGAGGAAACTTCCACAGACAAGAAAAAGCATTACTCATAAATTTGATATTGCTGGACATGAGGGATATATTACAATTGGATTGTATGATGATGGTAAACCAGGAGAAATATTTGTTACAATGAGCAAAGTAGGATCAACTATAAATGGACTTGTTGATGCTTGGGCAACTTCTATTTCAATGAATTTACAATATGGAGTTCCTGTTGAAGTCTTGTTTAATAAATTCAGGCACCAAAAGTTTGAACCATCTGGATTTGTCAGAAACACAAATGGCGGAGAGATTGATACAAAGAGAGCGATGATAAGGACTGCATCATCAATTGTTGATTATGTATCTCAATTAATGTTAAATACTTTTGGAACAGGTACTGATAAAGTTAACATTGAGATAAAACCCCTTGAGGTAAATTTAATCAGCGAGGCGCAAACTCAATTAGCTGTTAAAATTAGCGATGAACTAAAAAACGAAGAAAATAAAGAATTATTAGGAAGTAATGAGGGGCTTGTTTGCCCACATTGCGGCGGACCTGCAAAGAGAATGGGCAACTGTGCAACTTATTGCACATCCTGCAAGCAAACGACGAGGTCTGGCTGCGGGGAATAAATTTATAAATAGAAGAAAAAGTCCCTTAAAATGGGATATTCTGATCAATCTCTAAGTAGAAGTAGAATAAAAGGAAATTATTATTTGGATCTTATTACATTAACTTATGGTATTTTAACTCCATGTTCTAGCTGGGATCATAGAGTTAAAGTTGGATCTAGTATATTTAGTAAGGACCAAATGAGTCAAAAACTTAATGACCTCTCATCAAAAACCAAAAGAGCATATACTATGGAAGTAATTAATCCTGAAGATTTTACAAAGACAAAATTTGATGGGTTAGCAATTATAGGAAGGATTATTGATGGAGAAAAAATAACTACTGATAACGACAGTCATAAACTAGTTACACAGGAGAAATTGGTATCTTTGTTAAATGAATCTGAACAGATAATAAAAGATTTAAAGAGGATTGGATTTAGAAGAATTAAAGCAAGGGATTTGTATTTACATTCTGGATATTGTCGGGCTTAGATATGAAAAGATCAGTATAATAATTATTATTCAACCAAAGGAACGAAGGCAAAGCCAGGAAATTCTTTTTTTTCAAGTTTATTATTGTGTTTTTTAAGTTGGATTATTGAATTTCCTACTGGAGAGACTAAAATACCCTTGTCTTTAAGTTGATTTGTTATTTTATCTATTATGCTGATATTGTGAGCTGAGGCACTTACAAGAATTCTATCGTAAGGTGCGCTATCTGGCAAGCCTAAGATACCGGATTTATTAATGATTTTAATATTCTTATAATTAGATAATATTTGTTTTGAATTTTCTGACAAGGTTCTTATGATTTCCACACCGAATATTTTTGCTTGCGGACATAATTTAGATAAAAGTGCAAGGACATATCCTGATCCAGAGCCAATTTCTAAAATCTTTATTTTGTTTTTTCTTATTTTTTCTACACCTAAAAGAGAAAGCATGAAAGCCATTGTATATGGTTGTGAAATTGTCTGCTTTTCTCCTATTGGCAATGGAGAATCTTCATAGGCGTATTGCTCCAGATTTTTTGGAATGAAAAGTTCTCTTGGCACAGAAGCAAATGCTTCTATTATGAATAGAGGAAAACCTTGATTTCTTAAATTTTCAATAAGTTGTTCTTTGTACATATGTGAATAAATAGCGATATCTATATAAATAATTATCTGAAATTAGGATTATGGAAATTACTAAGAAAATCATAAGGGGTGCAGCAAAAAGTTTAATTAAATTTTTGGAAAAAAGAAAAATAGATTCTGCAAACAATTTAGATAATATAGTTGGCAAAAGTTTTCCTTTGAAAGACAGCTTTCCTGATACTATTGAAGTTAGTATCAGACCATCAAATGACAGAACAATTGCTTACACTATAAGCTATGTATCTCTAATAAATGGAGTTCCTCTCGAGGTAAAAATTAATCCTGAACTAAATTATTCAAGAGTTATTGTAAAAATGAAAAAAAGTCTAACGAATTATACAGTATTTAGTGAGGATGAATTTAGTAATTTAAGACAAAGTAAATTGATTAAGAGTTCTGATATTATCGAAGTTAGAGATGAATTAAGATACTTGAGTAAAATTTGATATAAGTTATTATGTAGAATTATCTTCGATAAATAATAAATTATCAAAAGATTTATTAAGCCGAAATTGTAAAAATCAGTGAGGAGTTAAAAAATGGGTCCTGATATTATAGAATTGAATGAAAAAAATTTTTATCAAAGAACAAAGAAAGGCAAATGGATTGTTGATTTTTGGGCAATTTGGTGCGGGCCATGTAAAATAATGGAACCGCATTTTGAGTCTACTGCAAAAGAATTGAAAGGAAAAATTAATTTTGGTAAAGTTAATGTCGATGAAAACTTTGAAATTGCAGAGAAATATGGTGTGAAAACTTTGAAATTGCAGAGAAATATGGTGTTATGAGCATTCCAACAACAATCTTTTTTAAAGATGGAGAAGTCATTGATCAAAGTATTGGTGCAATGACATCAAAAGAAAAAATAATTAATTTTATTGAGAGGAATTTTAATGTTTGAAGACTAACTTTTTTTAAAGCGAAAAATTTATAAATAAGCATATCTTACTGTAAGAAGGTAGGAAATGGGAGGAAAATATAATGACCGTTGAAATGGTAAAAATGTCTTCAAAGGGCCAGATAGTAATACCACAAGACATAAGGGCAGAAATTTCTGCTTCAGAAGGAACTATGTTTGCAATAGTTAGTGGAAGAGACAGCATTGTTTTGAAGAAAGTTAAAACACCAACAAAAGAAGAGCTAATTCGTGAACTTAAAGAAATAGCAGAAGAAGGGAGAAAAAGAGCTGAAAAAATTGGAATTAAGGAAAGCGATGTTCCTGATTTAGTCCATAAACTAAGAGCTAGCAAAAAATGAAAATTGTTATATAACGAGGAACATAAATAATTGAGTATTGCTTTTAAGTTCCTCGAATATAGCATCGGTAACCGCTTTCAATTATTTGAGTCCTCTTTTAGAATATTTCTTTCATTAAACATGGCTCACACTGCTTAATATATCTTTCCATTCTTGATTTTATCCTTTAGCAAAGTATTTATTCTTGGGCATCTTCCTACAATCGT
>JACPLS010000078.1 GCA_016186375.1 Candidatus Pacearchaeota archaeon | reverse complement strand
CTTCTTTTAAAAGAGTCTTCGGAGAAGTTACAAAGATAAATTATTCAGCAAGATTCGTGCAAATAACTGCACGAATTATATTACATAATTTTAGAAGACTATCTTATTTTGCGAGAGCTAAATAAATCTCACGCAAAGCCTATATCTAAGTAATATTTATAAAACCACACAATTTATAACTCTCTATTTCCTTATTTCTAAAGAAAGAAGATGGTGACAACAAAAGAAATACTTGAAAAATATGGTAGAAAAATAGAGGAATCTTTGAATACTCCTGCATCCCAGAATAATTTCTCACAAGACTATTTGCAATTTAAAGCAGGTATGTCCCCTCAAATAACTCGTTATGAAAGGTGGGCAAAAACTCTTGGCTCAATTATCTCTATAAAAGTGTCGGAAAAAGACAAAGTAAAAATTCAGCAATATTTATCTGACGCTAATGTTGATGTTTCTCCTTCACAAGCCTTGACACTTGCCGCAATTTCAATGCTCCTAGTCTTTTTCCTTTCATTATTTACAGTAGTTGCAATTTATTTAATAAATGGAACTGTGCAATTGTTGCTAGGTTTCCTCGGACTAATAACCTCTGTCTTCGTCTTTTATTATGCTTATACAATGCCACATCGCCTTGCTAATTATTGGAGATTGCAAGCATCATCGCAGATGGTTCCAGCAATTCTTTATATCGTTGTTTATATGAAACACACATCAAATCTCGAACGAGCTATCGAGTTTGCGTCTGGACATTTTGAAGGCCCTCTTGCACTAGATTTTAAGAAAATATTTTATGATGTAGAAATTGGAAAATTTCATACAATTAAACAATCTCTGGATAATTATCTTGGAAAATGGAATGTATATGCTCCTGAATTTGTTGAATCCTTTCATTTAATTGAATCTTCTCTTTTTGAAGCATCTGAAATACGCCGGGTCCAGGTTCTGGAAAAAGCATTGCAAGTTATTCTTGACGGTGTTTATGAAAAAATGTTAAAATATTCTAGAGAAATTCGCTCACCACTTACAAATATCTATATGCTTGGAATTATTCTGCCAACTCTTGGCCTTGCTCTTCTCCCATTAGCTTCAACTTTACTGCAAGGCCTATTGCAATGGCAACATATATTTGTAATTTTTAATATAATCATTCCTTTCTTTGTTTTTTATATGGTTTCTGAAATTCTCTTCAAGCGCCCTGGAGGATATGGAGAATCTTCAATCTTGGAATTAAATCCATCCTATGCCCAATATAAATCAAAAAAACCTTGGATGAAAGCTTTTGTCATCGCAATCCCATTCATTTTAATAGGCATAATCCCCTTCTTATTTCAAGTTAATATATTTACATCCGCTCTAGGATTAAAAAGCGATTACAAATTAGGTGAGTTGGGAATACCATTTCCATTTATGGAGGAATCTTATATATTTGATTTCAAAAAAGTTGGCTCATCAACCCTTGGTCCTTTTGGAATTTTTGGTATTCTTCTGAGCCTTTTTATTCCCTTGGGTATTGCAATCTTTTTCATTTCTGCATATAAAGAAAAAACGTCAGTCCTTATACAAGCAAGGGAAAAAACTAAAATATTAGAAGAAGAATTTACAAACTCTCTCTTTCAGTTGGGAAACAGGATAGCTGATGGAAACCCTGCAGAAATTGCCTTTGCCAAAGTCTCTGATTCAACTCGCGGCCAGATGACTCAGAATTTCTTTGCTCTCGTCAATACAAATATCCAACAAGGAGGATTTTCTTTGGAAGAAGCAATCTTTGACAAAAAACGCGGGGCTATTACATTTTATCCCTCAGCTTTAATTGCAACTTCAATGAAGATCTTAGTTGAATCAGTGAAAAAAGGACTTCAGATAGCCGCCCGCTCGTTAATGTCGATCTCAGACTATGTAAAAAATATACAAAAAATAAACCAGCGACTCCGCGATTTGTTGGCAGAAGTTATTTCAGACATGAAATCTAACATGACTTTCCTAGCTCCTCTCCTAGCAGGAATTGTTGTTGGTCTTTCCTCAATGATCACACTCATTCTGAACAAACTACAGGGCTTTCAAGAAACTCTTTCACCAGAAGGTGCAGAAGTCGCCTCTGGCTTTGGATCTCTCCAAAGTATCACAAAAATATTTGACTTATCCTCAATGATCCCACCATATTTTATTCAAGTTGTCATAGGAATTTATATAATAGAAATTATCTTTATTCTTACATCTGCACTAGTAACAGTCAATAATGGCAAAGATCCTCTCAAAGAAAAATACGACACCGCAAGAAATCTCCGGACAGGCATTCTTCTTTATCTCACAACAGCTCTTGCCTCTATCCTCGCTCTCTCACTCCTCGCCGCCATTGCCCTCGGAGGCCTAGCTTAAATACACATGCTAATTAAACATAGCTCTTTTGTTTTTCATAAATTAGGAGCCGCAAATAATATTCCAATACATTTATAATAATTCGTATAATATTTATGTTCAGATAATAAACTGAACTTATTAATATAAAACATACTCTTTAGACTAAAATGACTTGGATCCAAGATCATATATAATTAAATACAAAAGTGTGGCCTTACACTTGCACGCACTTTCCATTCTCACAATATGAACCATATCCAAAATAATCAACACAGTTTAAATCCCACCACACTATCTGATATCCCATACTTGGTGTACCTCCACAAAAATACTCTCTCTGTCTACCTCCTGTAACACATACATCTACTTTAGTATCTATAATATTATAATACTGATCATATAGAGCCACCGTAGCAGGAGTGAGAAGATACTGTTCAGGAGGTCTACTTTGAGGTCCATCAGGATCAACGCAATAATAACCTATAATATTCTCAGCCCTCAATAAAGAAGAACTTAAAACCAATACCGAAGAAGACAAAACTAACACTCCAAATAATAATAGAAAAATATAAAGATTTCTTCTTTTAATTTCCATAACCACGCTTAATTTAATAGATTTAAATATATTTATATTATGAAAAATAACTTTTAATAGGATATTTTATGTTCGTTTAAAAAGTATTTCCGAACTACCCTTGTTCATAGCGGATTAGCGTATATAATCAATAACAAATTGAAAAATACACAATTTAACAATCATTTAGAAAAACATAAAAAACTCATCTTTAAATCGGGCAAGCATAATGTCACAATTCAGATATCAGATAAAGCAAATAATCTTATTCAAATAAATATAGAGTTTACAATTTAATTCAAAGTAAAGCAAATATTAGAGTAAAGTATCATGATTTACCTATAAATTTCTTCATTTCCTTAATAATTTTTTTGCATTTTTCTATTTCCTAAACATTAAATCCGCTAAGGAAAACAGATAATAAAAAACAACCCGCGTCTGTATATTCATTCCATCAGTATTCAGGATACCGATTTTCGCCTTTTTTCGGTATTTGAAATACCGATGACTTTTTTCCTAGTCGGAAACCTAAAACTTCTTCGCTAATTCACTAAAACTTTCTAGCAATAATATCATCAATAGTTCTTTGAAAGATATAATTAAATACTCTAAATACAATAAAAAATTATAACTTGAAAAGATATGCCAAATTGGCTAAGAAAGAGTTTATTACTAGGAATAATCCTAGCATCTTTTTACTTATTAGTTGTTGTGTTAATTTTACTATTTGGTAAGTGGATAGGTCAGTTGGAGATGTTTCTTGTTTCTCTAACATTTATTGCTGTGCCTGCTACAATATTTACATTAAATATATTTGATTATACTAAAATAAATTACTTTGTATCTACAATCTTTACAATAATTCTAGTATTCTTGTTTTATACAGCGTTAGGTATAATCATTTTTTGGATAAAAGACAAAATAAAAAATAAAAATCCTTAAAACTCCTTTGCCATATCATACATCCACTTTTTCCATCTTGGAAAAACATCCTCGCTCCATGGAAGACCTTTTTCTTCTCTAGCTTCATCGCTTATGCGATGAAAAGCGTTATTAGCCATTACATTAAAAGCCGCTTCTAAAAGTTGTGGTTTTCCCAGTTGTTCTGCAGCAAACACAATCTCTTGTTTACATTTCCCCCTTAATAATATATTGTCATAAACCGCATCCCAATTTCCTGCCCATCCTTTAACTCCTGAAGCTATTGCTTTAATTATTTCAGAGTCTCCATTAATTAATTCTGCTGTTGGTTCTAATTCATCCTTATCAACATTATATCTTAGTAAATCCACAAATCCAGCTTCTTCTAATGGATCT
The DNA here is from genome assembly GCA_016186375.1 of Candidatus Pacearchaeota archaeon. Lineage (GTDB taxonomy): Archaea > Nanobdellota > Nanobdellia > Pacearchaeales > GW2011-AR1 > VGKP01. Next base: position 4,993 of record JACPLS010000078.1, on the reverse strand, counting down.
TTTATCCATTTTTTTCTTACTTCTGTGAGACTTATAACTCTTCTGTTTGAATGAAGCCCATCTGGTGTCTTGACAGGATTAGCAATAACAATTAAATCTGTTGCTTTGAAGCTAGTTGCTGGAACTCCTAGATCATTTACAACTCTATCAAAAACTCCATAAGGCGAATCTCCATGTATTGTTCCTGCAACTACATTTGCCAATGCACCTACTCTCATCGCTTCCCACAATGCCTTGGCTTCTAAACTTCTAACTTCTCCAACAATAAGCGCACTGTCTCCTAATCTTAGGCTGGTTCTTATTCCTTCAGAGGCTTCTATTTCAGTTGAACCCTCAACTAGTGCGCTCCTAACTTTCATTCTTAAAATATCATATCCTATTTTTCTCATAGCATCAACACTAAGTTCAGGTGTATCTTCAATGACAATTGTTCTGTATTTCGACATAATTTCCAGCATCAATGCTCCCAAAACCGAAGTTTTTCCTGAACTTCTTGAACCTGCTACAAGCAAGCTTCTATTACCATCAATCAAAAAACTTAATAACCCTGCGGTAAAAGAATTAATCATTTTATTCTTAATAAAAAGAGGCAAAGTCCACGGTTCATCTCTATGTCTTCTAAATGCAAAAGCTAATCCACTAGGAGATAATGGTTCTTTAACGGCGGCAACTCTTGCTCTCACATTTCCAAAGGCCAAGTCACTGTCCAAAACAGGATTTGCTTCATCAAGCGGCCTTCCAGATTGCAATCTTAATTTTGTTGCCCACGACTCGGCATCTTCAAAACTAGGTAAAATATTTGTCACACATTCATCGTATTTCTCATGCCTTACAAAAATAGGATTTTGGGATATAGGTGCATTCAAAACAACATCCTGAAGTCTTTTATCCGCGAGAACAACTTCAATAAGCCCATATCCTATAGTGTATCTGACTAATATCCTTGCCAAATTTATTAATTCCCGATAATTTAAATTAATCTTCTTGCTTTGTGCCAGCTCTCCTAATAAATCCTTTGCAACATTAAAAAAAACTTGCCTCGTCTTTTCCGGATCTATAAACTCTTCTGCTTTCGGCCTGTATTCTATCAAAACTCCTCTAGCTAGATGCAATAAAAAATATTGTTCTTCACTTAAAACATATTCGGGAGGAAGAACATGATAATAATATTTTGGCTCGTTTTCCTTTTTCAATATCGTCACACTAGCGCTTTCTAAGTCAAATTGTACATTATATTGGTCTATCATTTCTGCTTTTTCTGGCATCTGTGCCATTAATCTAGTAAAAGTAAAATTTGGCAAAATATCTGGTCTAAAAAGCCTTTTATAAATCTCCCTTCCATCAATTGAAACATCGAGATACTTCTCAAGATAAATTTTGATCAGTTTAGCCTGTTCTAAAAGACCTAAAAATCTTTCTAACAACCTTAAATATCCTCTGCTTTCTCCACTGGCTCCAATACCTCTATTGGCAATTTCATCATGCAAAGCAGCGATTTTCCTTTTTAATCTTACATAACAGCTAATAGGATCTTGTTTTAAAAGCCCCAGAAAATACCTTATCTCTGAAAAAATTTCGGCAGCATTTCCAAATAAGCTAAGAGTCTTCATTGACAAAATTTGTTCCTGCTTAACAAGAAAATGGTAAACTCTTGCTATTTCAGCAAGAAGACTTATTTGTTCAAAATGATAATTATAATTTCTTTGTTGAACAAAAACAATTCTAGATACATTTGGATTATCTGCCAAAGCATCAATAACTCTCTCCATCATTCTCGCATCATCTGCAATGCTTGGAATAATATCTGTCTTCAGCAAATTAATATAAAGAACATCCTCTCCCTGCCTTCTCTCAATTTCAGTCGCAAACGGCGCACTCTTTTCATTAAATATCATTTTCTCTTTTCCTCTTCTTTTATATATCTATGAATTCTTAATTTCCTATCTATTAATACATTTCGTTTTTCTTTCTTCTCATTTTATAAAGAATTAAAATCCAAACCATTTTAAACCTCTCTTTCCTTTAATTATTATGGAAGAAAACCCTGCTACAGTCCAGCAATTTTATTCAGGCGGCCAAATGCGCCTACGAGACCAAGAAGATCAAATGCGTCTCCTAAGAGAAAGAGTTCTCCTGATTGGCCAAACAATAATAAATGAAAAAGAAAAATCTATTTCCGATATACGAGATATTAAAAATTCCCTACTCATTTTAAAAGAAGAAAACACACGCATTAAAGAAATTCTTTCAAATATTACAGAACAAATAGAAAAATTTGCAAGAAAAGAAGACCTTTCAATCTTACAAAGACAATTTGACCTTTTTAGAGAAAAAAATAATAAAGATTTAAATTAAATAAATTAAAATAAAAAAGATGGGAACACTAGAAGATATACGGAAAATGCAGCAAGAAGGTTATACAGAACAAGACATTATAAATTCTCTTGCCGAAAAAGGTATTCCCTATTCTGAAATAAATAATTCTCTTGCTCAAACAAAAATAAAACAGGCTGTAGATGCACCTGCAGTTATGGAAGATTCCTCTGCGTCAGCTCCAATGCCTAAAGAACAGACAATGACCCAACTAATGTCTCAAACACAGGGTATGCAACCATCTGTTTTAGGGTCAGAATCACAGGAAGCACAAAAAACAGAAGATCAATCGGATCAGGCTGAACAACCAGCCCCTTCACAACAACAGCAAGAGCAACCTCAACAGCCACAACAAGAATTTGCTCCTCCAGCATACCCAGAAGAACAACAATCTTCATACCCGCAAGATTATAATCAATACCCACAATACCAATCCTATCCGCAATACGGCACAGAAGCAGATGCAATATCTGATATAGCAGAACAAGTTCTTCTCGAAAAAATCTCTCCTCTCAAAAGCAAGATAGAAGCAGTCCTGGATCTTCGATCAATTTTAGAAACGAAAATATCTCTCATTGATGACCGCGTAAAAAGAATAGAAAAAATAATTGACCGCCTTGAGCTTTCAATTTTGCAAAAAGTTGGCTCACAGTTACAAAATATCGAAGACATTAAGTCTGAAATGATTGAAACACAAAAATCATTTAAGTCTCTTTTAAATAAAAAAACCACTTCTTCGTCAACAAACTTCAAAGATAACTACAAAGAAATTATATAGATTTAATTTAAAAATAACACATATATCCTCACAATTTAACATACTCATTAATCTTCTTTATGACAGAATCATGAAAATCACTGTTAATTTTACATAATTTTTTTATAATTATTTTTTCATGAATTGTAAATATCCTGTGTGCTTTAACGAAACTCTTGAAGGGAAGTATACCTTCCTCAAAAGAGTCTTTTGATAACATTAAATCTTCTTTATGAGGCTTGGTTGTTATTAGACAACAAATTCGATCTTGTGTTTTATTAATTTTTTCATTGGAAATAATTAGTGCTGGTCTCTTTTTAGAGAATGTTAAATCTGAATAAGGAAAGTGAATTAAAACAATCTCTTTTTGATTAAACATTATTCCACCTTTCATCTAATTCATTATTCCAATCTTTTTTCAAAACATCTTCAGAAGCTAACATAGTCATAATGCTCTCGCTATTTGGATGGTTTTGAAGTGTTTCTAATTCAATAATTCTTTTTTTTATGCACATTCTAACAAATTCGCTCCATTTTATTTCAGAATAATTCTTCATTCTCTTATACACTTCATCATCAATTGAAAGAGTTATGTTAGTCATTTAAAATTAAGTGAACTCACTTATTTAAATCTTTCTCTCTATTCGTAAGTTTTCTTAACAGTTAATGTTCCCATGCCTTGTTTTTCTAAATACTCAGCTAAATTAATGGCGTAGTTAAACAAATCTGGTTTATCAACATCAATATCAATTTGCCCTCTACTCCTAATAAAAACCGGTATTCTTCCCTCTTCTAATTTTAATGAAAAATAACTATGACTACTTTCCATTGTTATTATTTCCGCATTAGGAATAAATCCTTTAGCTAAAGAAACCAATTTGCTTAACCTTTCCCTATCTTCTTTTTCTTTTTCACTTAAACCAACGATATTTACCATTTATTTACTTAATAAAATTATATTAAAAACATTTGTATTCTTTATTGCTTATAATAAGAAATCTATTTCTTCTTTTCCCCGCCAGCTTTCACCAAAACCCAGCTCACAAGAGCAGACACAATTAAAAGCAAAATTGCCCCAAAAACTCTTGGAGAAAAAATCCAGTCTAAAACTCCCAAGACATTTTGATTTCCACCACTTCCATATCCCTGGCTCCATGGCAAATAAGGCCCGATGTAATCAGAAAAAACAAAAATTGCTGAAACAACAAATGCCAAAATTAATATTACAACAAAAGCAATCCCTAATCCCTTGTTCATATTTTCAATTGGTTTACCTATAAATGCAACTACTGCCAATATAAGTACAAAACTAACAATTAATACAGTAAACCATGGAATAATATTCAAAACATAGTCCCTCGCTCCAGCAGCAGAAACAAAAATCGTTGCAAGAACAAAAGAAACAAAAAGCTGCCACCATTTATTCTCCCCTATAATTTTCGTCTTGTTCAGCACAGCAAAAACAATAATAAAGACAACTAAGAAACTCAATATTGGGAGAAAATATTCAATTCCAGATAAATCTGCTACTTGTGCCATTCTCTTATCACCATTTATCAGGCCTATGGAAAGTTACAAACTCTCCACCTTTCGAACTATCCGGATCGCTTGGCCCGCTTGTAGCAACCGCTATTATAACTCCTATTATTAAAACAGCTCCAATTATCCATCCTGCATAATTCCCAAATCCTGTATTATAAAATCCAAACCTCTCAAAACTTTTTGCTAAGATAATTATGAATATTAAAACTCCAACTCCCATAAGTACATATTGCGCCCATTTTTTCATAGATTCTTGGCTAATAAATAATCCAACTAATATCAATAGGGCTACTAAAACTGCTAATCCGATACCCAATCTGG
>JACPLS010000080.1 GCA_016186375.1 Candidatus Pacearchaeota archaeon | reverse complement strand
CTTTATTACTTCTAATGTTCTAATTAGCGCCTCTTTTTTCTTTTTGGAGTTAAAACCAATATGTTTTGCAAACAATTCTACATCTCTAGAACGTCTAATACACAGATTATCTTCGTTTATTCTTGAGTGTATACCAAAATATAACAATAAGAGTTGTACGTCCTTCAATAATTCTGGAGTTCTAGATTTTAATTGAATTGCTGTTCTCCCTCTTCCTTTTCCAAATACACAACCGTCTGCTTCAAAAAGCCAGCTAATAAACTTAGATACTACATGATTAGGGCTTCTAAATATTTGTTGAGGAACACGTTTTCCTGCCAGAAATGATAAGGAACTTGCTACTTGCTTTCTATTAACTTCTAATATGTATAATGGTTGAACAGAAATAATCTGTCTTAATAAACCATGACCTTCATCTATAATTTTTATTTTTGGCTTATCTGCAATTGAAATTCTTGGAACAACATCAAATGTTTTTCTCCATAGCTCAAATAATAGAACTATTAAATCCTTCTCCTCTTCATTTACGTAACAGCTAACCCTGTATCCATGAGGATGAATATTTCCGTCGCCAATTATGTATCCGAGTAGCGAAGCTAGTTCTTCTGTGAATTTTTCTGGAATTTTTGAGTTTTTTTCATTATTGGATTTTGTCTTAATTTGAGTAAAACCTGTTGGAGCCAATGACTTTATCATATTTGGGATTTTTGGCATTACTCTAATTTGGGTATTTAATCCTAGTTCATCTGCTCTTTTCCAACCTTCTTTAGATAAAAATGGCTGATTATAAGTACAAATTATTTCTTTTCCAGTTTCAGTTGTTACTTTAAGAACTGGCTGTAGGGGATAATGCTGGAAAACTGTGGCGTAGTCATAATACCTATCTTTTGAACTGCTTCTTATTTTAGTCACTGCTTCTTTTATTAATTCACCGTGTTTATTTCCTAAGTTTTTTATTTTCTCCATACCTTTGTAGATTAAAGCTACTTGGGATTCTCCTGCAATGCATCCTGGATCACCAACTAACAACATATGCATGTCTCCTCTGATTACTGTGTTGTCTGTCTTTACCTTTCTCACGCCACCCATCATCTGAAGAATAAGTGCTTCTTTAATATCTTCATGACCTAGAATGGATGGACCAACAGAAGCAATTAATTTTTCAAAGATTCTTTTATCTTTAGACAAAGCTATTATTTCTCTCTCCTCTTCAGGAGTTAATATTAATTCTTCAAATGTTTCTTGTATTGCTTCTATGTAAACTGAGTCCAGCATTAAGTCGTATCTAGTGGACTGGGCCCCTGTTTTTAATTGAATAGGGACTTCTTTTACTATTCCTACTGCTCTAATCTTTGCTCCAGGCGTTGTTTTTTTCTCCATTTTCGGCTCAACTAAATCTTCTTTTAGAAATATAGACAGCCTTTTTGGCTGTTCTCCACCTTCTAGGTCTTCTGCTGCTTCTTCTATTATTAGCCTTTGGGCGTCTACCAGGTCTTTACTTAATAACCTAAATTTTCCTTGTCTGCCGCAGGAACATCTGCTTGGCTCTTTAAATTTTGACTCTAATTGAAGGATAGAAATAACATTGCCGCATGATGGGCATTCGAACCTTGCAGAAGTAACTTGTGGCCTGACATCTGATGCTTGCCTGACTATTCCTTCTATTGTAATCAAGGTTGATAGGTTTTTGCTTCTTATGTCTCTTATTGCTAATTTTTGAGAAGCTGGTATGTTCTTGACTCTTAACTTGACCATTACATTTTCAGGGAGATCGAACTGGTCTAGAGCTAGTTCTGCTGCTTTCATTGTTTCTTCTGGATAATTTAGAAGCTGCTCTGATAATTCTGGATCAAATTGAGCTAATTTCCAGAAATCTAGAACTAGTGCTTTTTCTCCTTGTTCTACTAACTTATATAGCTCTTCCTTATATGACTCCTCTATGAACTCTTTAAATAATTCTATTTGTTTGGTTGCATCTATTACTGACACAATTCTTCCCCCTTTTTATGAAAGGGGTGTTTAAGCTAGCATATAAATTTTCCTTCTTTGTATTAGCTATAAGAAAAAAGAGATAAAAGTTATTTTTTATTGACTTTCTTAAGGTTTACAACTAGTTTTGAGAGAGCTTCTTTTAATTTAGCTTCGGATCTTGTTCCTGTACACACTATCTTTCCATTACTAAACAGTAAGAAAGTGGCTCTTGTACCAGGTAATTTGTAAACCAAACCTGGAAATTGCTCTGGTTCGTATTCTGTGTTTTCTAGATCTATAGCTAATGAGTTTAGATTAAGATCCATGCCTATATTACCAGAAGCTACAATATTTTGAACCATAATTTCAGGCTTGACTATAATCTTAATGCCTATCTTTTCTATGTTCTTAATAATCTCTTTTATAGACTGCTCTAGATCTTCCATTGATCTTGCACCTGTACAGACTACCTTACCTGAGCTAAATACTAAGGCTGATGTTTTTGGCTCTCTTATTCTTAATACTAAACCAGGGAATTGCTCTGGATTGTATTCTGTGTTGTGCAATGACTCTGCTAATTTGATTAATGGAATGTCGTGTTCTAAAGAAGTTGATGCTACTATATTTACTATTCTTGCTTCTTTCTTTGTCATTCTAAAACCCCCTTGATGTTGATTTATAAGTAAGCAGAAAAGTATTTAAAGGTATTTATAAGGGGGTTGTTATCTAAAGGGAGTTAAATTTTGTTTTTTCCTCTTAAATATTTATTTCAACAACAATTTTATCTTATTCGCAAAATTAACTGTTTCTTCCCGAATCTGTTCAGCTAATTTTTTCTCAAACAATTCATGAACATCATAACACGCTTTTTCTCTTAATTCCTTTGAAACACCGAGAGTTTCAATGTCTTCTCTATCCAAAGAACTAGCGATTAACTCAACATCTTCCTTGTCTAGTGCTTTCTGTGAAT
>JACPLS010000073.1 GCA_016186375.1 Candidatus Pacearchaeota archaeon | reverse complement strand
GTCCCTGAGCTGAGCGTTTGCGCATGGCCTAAATTGTCTCCGAGGTTTATCCCTGAAACAACAAGCTTCGGCTTTTTATCCAGAGCACCATACAACCCAACCTGAACGCAGTCGGCAGGCGTTCCGCTTAAAGAAAAGACATCAAAGCCCCCTGCCTTTACCTTTTTCAGCTCCAGTGCCTGCCTTGCAGTTATGGACTTCCCTATCCAGCTTCTCTCGCCAGGAGGGGCTACAGCAGCCACTGAAAACTGCCTTGACATCTCCTTAAGCAGCGAAAGGAAGCCTACTGACTTGTAGCCGTCGTCGTTTGTCAATAAAACGTCTGCCATCAAAACTCTCCCTTAAATTTTTCAATGAACTTTTCAAAGTCTATTGAATTTTGAGCTTTCTTATAATATTCTACAATCTGTAATCCGACACCAACAACAAGAAAGTAATAAACATAAACTGCAATAGTTTCTGCAATTTCTTTTTGAGCGCCAATTAATAGGAAAGGTATGTATCCTAACAAAATCAGTGCTGGAAGTATTAAAAATCTGGAATCAATTTTAAAGTCATAAAAAACTACCGTAATGGCTAAAAAACCCAAAAATGCCCATTCTAATGAATATATCTCTGGGCTTAACAGCATATTTGCTATTATTATTGAATAGGATAGAGATAATACAAATAATGGATTTAAATGATGGATTGATTTTTCATAAAGCTTATGTGCAAACAGAATTGTAAAGAATAATGAACAAAGAATAAAGAATGATGCTATAAGCATAGAAAAATAAAATGTGGAAACATTGATTTTAAAAGAGAAATAACCTAATAAAACAATAACAACTAATAAAATTGAAAGAAGAAAAAAATTATATTTGGTAATCTTTGATGGATGAGTAATTATTTGATGGTTATTTTTTATTTCTATGGGTATTTGTTTTTCTTCAATTACCACTGAGGATTTTTTATTCCGGGAAGATTTCCATTTTTCAAACCGCATCTGCCATTCATCTTTTGAATAATATGCTGTCATTTTAATAAAAATATGCCATATTATAAGTTTTTAAAGACTTTTATATCGGAGAATAGCATTATCTATTGTACTTTCTATTGTTTATCATGTATAATCGGAATTAGTTTAGGAATTTTATGTTGGAAGAAAGAAAATTTTCAAAGAATTGATAAATAATTATTGTTCGTCTTTATGATAAATCTCTAATAAGTATATAACGTCTTTCTCTTTGTCAAAGCTATACGACAATCTAAATGGTTGAATGTAAACTTCTCTTGTACCTTTTCTATCAAATCTCATCGGTTTACCGATTTCTGGGTCATTGATGATTTTGATAATTAGTTTCTGAACCCTTTCAATAAGACTACCGTCAATCTTCTTAATTTGTTGAATAAACCTAGGTGCACGGATTATTTCTTTTACCATATATTATTTTACCAATTTTTCATTTCTTTAAGAAAATCAGCAACATTCATTCTAACGCCTTTTCCTTCTTCTATATCTTTCCAGGCTTCTTCAGTTCTTTTAGCAAACTTAATATCTTCTGCAAGTTGTTTATCCATTGCACTGGCAGGTTTTAAGATAATTTGCTCATTATTTTTCAATACTATTAGAGTGTCTCCTTCTTTAATATGCTTTCTAAAACTAGAAGGTATTACTACTTGACCTTTTGAACTCATCTTAGTTGTTTCTATTTCTACCATAGTAAGAAATGTCTTACATACTATTTAAATCTTTATATTTTCTGATTTAACCTTCACAATTTAACAAGATGAGAAGAGAAAAACGGAGTAAAATCCGAAAGATTTTGAGTTCGGAACTTGGACGAGATTAATTTTAACTTTAGAGTAGTATTATAAAGAAAGATTTATAAAGCTAGGAATAATTCTATAATATATGGATCCAAAAATAGCAGAAATTTTTGAAGCAATAGTTTATTCTGCAGGCGCGATAGGTGTAGCATATACAATTTCTAGAAACTAGTATCTAAAAAGAAAGTCTGATAATGAAACGTTCAATGCAAGAATGCTAGCAGTTAAAGAATTAATGGAAAGTGATAGTTTTAAGAATTATTTACAAAGAAGAACTGATTTGACAGAAGAATTATTTGCAGATAAAACCATTACTAATGGTGGCTGGATTGATGATCGTGTAAATAATGCTTTAGGTGAATTTAATCTCGACCAATTCAGATAAACCTTTAGCTTTCTGTCTTTTAGCTCGAATTTTGAATTGTTAACCAACAACAAATTCAATAGTTCTTATACCTGAAGTTTTTACTTCTTTCCTTATTTGTTCATTCATCTTTGTTGCATCTTCATATGTCACTTTTCTCTCCTTGCATCTCTCATTCAATAAATATTCACTGATGTTTAAATATACAATAAAGTCGCAATCCAATAATACAGTTCCAAATACCGGTTTTCCAGCTTCAACTTTCACCTTTTCTCTTGTTAATCTTGTCATTGTTTTTCCTATTTCTTCAGTCCACGGAGTTTGGCAGACATAATTTCTTTCTTCTTTAGAAAGAAGAGGAAAAACCAAATCATCCATATCCTGCGCTCCTTCAATCTTTTTAAGAAGAGTAGATTTTCCGGTACAAGTCGTCCCCACTACAAGAACTCGCTTATCTTTATAATACTCAAGAATTCTAGTGAGATTCTTAATTATTCCCATATCAATTGTTTCATTCTCCAATGTCATGAAATTTTAAGCTCCAGCAAGCTTTAAATATACTCTCTTTTTCATAGAAATATGAAACGATCATCACGAAGGTGGAAGAAGAAAAACCAAATGCGTTGGAAATGGCAGAGAAAACGCATTAAGAAAGAAAGGCGCAGAAGAAAAATGCATAGATTAAGAGCGGCGTAATTAATTTCTTATTTTTGCCTATAATTCAAGGACTAATTCTATATGGGCAAAAATCTAGTAATTTATATCTTCAATTAATATTTCATCTTCAGGCATCTTTGGATTGAATGGAGAATATCTGATATATGCAACAATCGGTAGACTATGTTCAAGGCCTTTTTTCAGTCTATGATACCCGTTATAAATTATAAGAGGCTTGAGAGTCGGATGCCACTCCCAGCTCAATATTCCACTAAAAAGTCCATTGATTAAGAAATTGGGAGTTAACCATATTGGATTTATATTTTTCCATCTACCTTCTTGAATCTCTTTTTCTATATATTGTAAAGACCCATCTCTTATCTCACTTTCTCTTTGGGAAATTAATAATCTTGCTAAACCTGGATTTAACGCAATTTTAACCATTTTTCAGAACAAGAATGTTGTATTTAAAATCTCTTATATACAATTCTGTTGAATATACTACTTTTAAACAGAATTGTATAGACTGAGAATTCTGGACAAAATGTAACCTAATTACCAGAATTCTCTGTAATAGAAAAATTATGGATAAAATATTGTTAAGGAAAATAAGATTATGTAAAATATCATTATTAAAGATTTGTGAAGCACACAAATCTTTATAAAAACATTATTCTGAAAGAAAGAATGAGCCAAAACGAAATTTGGACTGAAAAATATCGCCCAACTAAATTTGAAGATGTTGTGGGCCAACAGGAAATAATAAAAAGAGTTAAATCTCTTGTACAGTCTTTGAACATTCCTCATCTAATGTTTGCAGGCCCGGCAGGGACAGGAAAATCAACACTTGCCTTGATTGTTGTAAAAGAATTATTTGGAAGTGCATGGAGAGAGAATTACTTAGAGCTGAATGCATCGGATGAAAGAGGAATTGATGTCGTAAGGCAAAAAGTAAAGGATTTCGCAAGGACAAAAGCGCTCGAAAATATTCCTTTTAAGGTCATATTTCTGGATGAAGCAGATGCTTTAACAAAGGAAGCACAACAAGCTCTAAGAAGAACTATGGAAAATTATACAAACACATGCAGGTTTATCCTTTCTTGTAATTATTCATCTTCAATTATTGACCCGATCCAATCAAGATGTGTTGTATTTCGTTTTAAATTGTTAGAGAAGAAAGACGTGGGCGAGGTAATTAAGAAGATTGCAGAAAGAGAAAAACTAGTAATGGCTGAAGGTACAATACAGTCAATATATGAAGCAAGTGAAGGTGATTGTCGAAGAGCTATAAATCTAATTCAGGCTTCCGCCGCTATAACTTCCCAAATTGATTCAGAGATGATTAATATGATGGCATCTACTACAAAACCCGCAGGAATTAGAATAGTTCTTGATTACGCTATTGCAGGTGATTTTGTAAATGCTCGTGATAGACTCTTGGATGTAATGCTTAAAGAAAGTGTAGCCGGGCCAGATATTATTAAAGCAATACAGAAAGAGATATGGAATCTTCCTGTAGAACCGGAAATAAAAGTTAGGCTTACAGAAAAAACTGGCGAAGCCGAATTTAGAATGACAGAAGGGTCAGATGAATTTGTCCAATTGCAAGCCCTCCTTGCCTCTTTTGTCCTTGCTGGGCAAGGAAAATCAACTTAGGATTTAATATGGGAATAAAAGTAGAATTTAATTCAGAATTAGCTTTAAGGAAATATGGAAACTCTGGTAGAGATAAAGAACAAAGTTTGCCTAAAAAATTAAGAACCGGAGAAATATACAAATTCTTAAAAGAAGGCCAGAGAAATTATTGGTTTGAGGGAGAAGTACCTTTGTGTGAAACTGATGGAAACCAAAATCTTTCTCGCCCATTAGCTGCTATAAGAATACTGGAAGCAACACATCTTATGTTGGAAGGAAGAATTTTTACTCGAGGAAAATATCAGATTACAGAAATTTTTAATATAAGAGACAGTGAAATTCATTTTGAAGGAATGCAGAGAATAAAAACTCCAGAGGTAGTTAGAGCTCTTCATGAAACTTTACAATACGCCAAAGATTATCTAAGAAAAAATGAAAGAACTTTAATAAGAAAATATCTCAATAAATTTGTTATTATCCAGAAAGATGTTGGAATAATCGACTCTGATGAAGATAAAAGAAAATTACTTCAGAGAAGTTATCAATTAAAAGAAAGGAAATATATTTTTATTACAACCATTAATGATCTTTTAGTTTGGAATGAGGGAGGTGAAAAACCACCCATGATACAATAAAATTGAGATTAGAAATAATGCTAAAATGATAAATCCATACCAAAATTATGCCGAGAGATACAGGCCAAAAAAGTTTTACGAGATTAAAGGCCAGGATAAAGCAATAGATGAGTTAAAGCTTTTCTTAAGAGAATTTCCAAAGAGAAAAGCTCTCATGCTGCATGGCCCTGCTGGAACAGGAAAAACTTCTCTAGTTTTAGCGGCAGTGAAAGAATTTGATCTTGATATTTTAGAATTAAACGCATCTGATCTACGTAACAGAGCAAAACTGGAAGGAATACTAAAACCAGCATCACTTCAACAAAGTCTTCTTGATAAAAGGAAGGTTCTTTTAATGGACGAGGTTGATGGAGTTACAGGAAGCGATATTGGGGGAATACCGGAATTAATTAGGATAATCGAGATTACAAAGCATCCTATAATAATGACATGTAATGATGTTTGGCAGTCAAAACTTTCTCAATTGAGGCAAAAATGCAAGCTTGTAGAATTGAAAGCCTTATCAAGAGAAATTATCATTTTTATAATGAATAATATCGCGCAGAGAGAAAATATAAAAATTGAGCATGATTTTCTAAACAAAATAGCTATTAAATCTCAAGGAGATGTTAGAGCAGCAATTAATGATCTTCAATCTTATTCTAAGGGAGAAGATATATATGTTGATAGTTCTGAAAGAAGAGATGTAGAAGACAGCATTTTCAACATTTTAAAGAGAGTATTCAAAGAACGTTCACCTTTTATGGATATCTTTGACTCAACAAAAATGTCATTAGACGAGATTCTTCTATGGCTTGAAGAAAATATACCGAGAGAATACAAAAACGAGGCTCTTGTAAAAGCCTACTATGCTCTTGGAAAAGCCGACATATTCAGGGGGCGCATATATAGAAATCAAAGCTGGCGGTTTTTAGTGTACCAAAATATCTTTCAAAGTGCAGGAATTTCATTTGCAAAATCTTCTCCCTTGCCCTTTACTTTTACAAAATATGAGCCTCCAAAAAGAATTTTGAAAATTTGGCTTCATAACCAAAAATCAGAGAAAAAGAAAACCATTGCTAAAAAATATGCAAAAGCAGTCCATTGTTCTACCAAAAGAGCTATGAGAGATTTTGCATTGTTAAAAAATATAATGAAAAATTCTGTCGTTCAGGGGCAGCTTAAGCTTTCGGAAGAAGAGATTAGCTTTTTGAATAAGTAAAAGATAAATCAGTATTCCTTACAAATCAATCAGCTAAACACAATAATTGTTTTAAACTATCTTTTTTAAACAATAATAAAAACTAAATGCATAATAAGTTTTATGTACTAATTCTTCTTATAAGCTTTATAGAAACTAAATACTTCTAAAATATGTTTAACATTGCTAAGATACATTATAACTTTTTGCTTAACTTTACCTATTTTATTAAGCTTACCTTCACAACATGGAACAGGAAATCATCATCATATATAAAATTAAGAAACGATATTGTTAAAGAGATTGTAAGATTGCAGGGAGAAAAATAATCAAACTCTGGGCACTCTCTTTTTGATAATTTTAATCAACACAATAAAAAGCCATATAGATAGAATAATAATCGCTAAAATTCTTCCCCGTTCAATATATTCAGAATGTGATTTGATATAGTTTTTCAAGTTTTTTATCAAATTATCTTCAGTTTTTTTATCATAGGTTGCTTCCTCTTGAGTCTCAACATTATTACATTTTCTTTCTTGCTTTTTTCTAATTTCATTATCACAACCTTTAATATCTCTACAACTATAAATTTGCTTCTCATTAATACATTCATACCATTGGCAAACCCAATTTGATGAGCAATGAGGTTTAATAGGTATTGCAGATGGGAGATTATATTTTATATTTTCATCTTCTTCCAATTTATTATTCTTGTTTGTGTCATTAAAGTTCTCTATAACAATTTTTCCAGAGGGTCTGGAAATGGTTGAATTATTTTGAAATACATATTCGAATGGCCCTATATCATAGTTTCTTCCTTGTGGTCTACTTACCCCAATAATATCTTTAATAACATCTTGGATAAAAATACCATTATCAATAATTGGGCTTGAATTAGAATAGGAAAATAAAAGCGCATCTCTTTCTTTAATTACCGGATCTATTTTTATGAAAGAGTGTAAGTCAAAACCCCTTTTATTCCATTCTGAAAGTGAATATGTACAGTCTCCAACTAAATTACAGAACATGAACCTACTTCCATCATTTAATTCTCCTTCAGATTTGTAAAGAGGTCTTCCACCTCCATAAAATAAATTGAAGTCAGATGAAGTGTTTGTTACCGAAATATCCCCAACAATACCAACTATTAATAGAGGGGCAGTAACATTAACAAAAATATTATTAAAAACTCGATTGTTGCTGCCGTATCTTCTTATGGGTTCTTCCGGTATATCAAATCCAAGAATGCTGACACCTGCCGGCGTATCATAAATAAGATTATTATAAACATAGGTATAATGTGAAGAAGCTATGTGGATAGCGCTGTGCCATTCATGATATTTTCTTCCAGGATTATCGATATGAGCAAAGATATTATTCTTTATTATTGTAGGGCTTGTGCCGCTGCCATTAACTAACTCAATATTTATAGGAGCACGGGTATAAGAAAATATATTATTCTCTATTAAATGACCTCCATATATATAATCAAGCCAAAGCGAAGAGCAATTAACAGCACTAGCAAATTTACTGTCTCGGATAGTCATATTTACTATTATATTTTGATAGTTATCTATTAATTTTATATCACCACAACTCCAGGAACTATCGAAATTTTTCCAATTATTGTTTTCAAAGGTATTTTTTTCGTAAACGGCATTTTTACCTCTAAAAGCACTTCCTAAATCACCATTATATTTAAAAATTGAATTTCTTAATATACAATTATTACATATACCATCAATACCAGCAAATGAATTGTATGAGCTTTCAATATTTTCTATAATATTATTATCACCCGAAACAGTTAAGCTAGCCCATCCAACATCGTTTCCATAAAGAATCGTTAAATTACTAATTATTGTCCAGTTTGTCACAAAATAAAAAATATAGTCTAAAGAAACTTCAATTCTTTTATCATTAGGATTATCTCGATTTGGAAGCCTAATAAAAATCTTTCCAAAATCAACACTATTTTTTTCACTTTCATAATAAAAGTCTCCAGGTAACATATCATATTGATTTTCTCTATTTGATTTAGGCCTTGTAAAAAAAGGTTTAAAGTTCATTGCTGTCTTATTACTGTTTACCTGATTTAATCCTATTGGAAGAAAACCATCAATAAATACTCCTTGAGGTTTAGAAAATTCACCCATTCCTCTTAGGAACCAAGGGTGAATTTTCTCAAGATAATTTCTCCAATTAAAATAATATATATCAGCACGTGGTTTATTATTATTATAATATTTCCAACCAGAGATATTTTCTGATAAGTATATTTTTGCTCTCTCACCCGGAAAACCCGAAATTATTATAGGATTTTCTTTTGTACCAGCAAGAATTCTAGATTTCATGACGTTATCAAAAGATGGTTGGTCAATCCTATATATTCCTTCTCTCAAATAAAGTGTATCTCCTTTATCTATAAAATCTAAATAGGAATTGTTAAACGCCCTCTCAATTGACCTCCATGGTTTTTCAATCGTTCCTTGGTGTGTATCATTTCCATATGGAGAGAGATAATAAATCTTATATTCCGATTTTTCATTAATAACGAAAGCATTAAATATAGCATAGCTCATTATTAATGCTAACGCTATAATCATCGTTATAAAAATAAATACGCTTTTCATCTTCCTCTTTTTTTCTAATAACATTTTCTTTTTTTAGCTTAAGTAAATCAATATTTTAGGATATAAAAACTTGCTTATTTTTATTATTTTATTAAAAGGATTAAATATTTACATATAATTTATTTTGCATACACCATGGCATTAATATCAATAAGAATTCTCTAGGCGACCAAAATATCATAAACTAATTATCATAGGAGAGAATATAAAAAACTATTTAACTCTTTTTCGCATTTTCATATAATTCATTAACTTTCTCCCAATTAATAATATTCCAGAATGCAGCAATATAGTCTGCTCTCTTATTCTGATATTTTAAATAGTAGGCATGTTCCCAAACATCCAATCCAAGAATAGGAAATTTTCCATCCATCAGTGGAGAGTCTTGATTTGAAGTGTTATAAATTTCTAATTTACCCTTATTCAAAACAAGCCACGCCCAGCCTGAACCAAAGTGAGTTAGAGCGATATTAGTAAATTTCTTTTTAAATTCATCAAAGTTACCAAATTCTTTTATAATAATATCTGCAATTTTTCCCTCAAATTTAATATCTTTCTTTAGTAATTCCCAAAATAAACTATGGTTTAAATGTCCTCCTCCATGATTTCTTACTGCAATTCTAATATCTTCTGGGACAGAATTTAAATTTATTAGAAGTTCTTCAACTTTCCTATTATCAAATTCTGGATGCTTTGCCAAAGCCTCATTTAATTTATCTATATATGCTTGATGATGCTTTGTATGATGGATTTCCATTGTCTTTGCATCTATAAAAGGCTCAAGAGAGTCGTACGCAAATGCTAGTTTAGGCAAGGTATATTTCATTTTCTATCAAATGTCATGGAACTTATAAATCTTTCCTGACATATGAGATTCATAATATCTCTTAAATTACACTAATTCTTTTAAAGGGGACAAATATAAAGAATTATGGAATTAGGCTTAGAAAATAAAGTAGCCATTATCACCGGAGGAGCAGCAGGAATTGGTAAAGCAACAGTAGAAGTATTACTGGAAGAAGGCGCAATCCCAATAGTCGTTGACAAAGATTCTGATGCGTTATTTGATTTTTCAAAAAATAAAATTTTTAAATCTCGCCAATGTATTTTTTGCCCTTATGATCTTACACGTGATGAAAACTGTCATTCCGTAATTACCCAAACTATCAATAGATTTAGAAGAATAGACATACTAGTAAATAATGTTGGAGGTAATGATTTTCTTCCAATATACACCACAACTCCTCAAAGATTTAGAGAATCTTTAAACTTGAATCTTGTTGTTCCTTATGCAATGTCATTTTATGCATGGACAGAACTTATTAAATCAAAAGGAAATATAGTCTTCGTAGGATCGAAAGTTTCCCTAGTTGGTGAATGCAGGCATGGAGGAACCATTGCTTATGCTGCAGCTAAGGGAGGAGTCAATGGCTTAACTATGCAGCTCGCCACAACCTCTGCAAGTGAGAATTTAGGAATAAGAGTAAATTGTATTCTTCCCGGAAAAGTCAATACTTATGTTAAAAAAGCATATCCAGGATGTGTTGAAGATGGCTTAAGAATTGAGGGGCGGGATATACCATTTGGAAAGAGAATTACAGAACCTGAGGAAATTGCTTATAATATTGCAATACTTGCTTCCGATAAGGTATCAGGGCATACAACAGGAGAAATAATTGTAGTCGATGGCGGATATACAAAGTTAGACAGAAATGCTCATATACCTCTAAAACCCGATTTATTCAAATCTCACACAAATTTATAAACGCAATTTTTCTTCTAAGAGAGAAAAAAGGATAAAATGGCAGAAAGAGTAATTTGTGAAATATGTAAGAGAGAATTCAAAGATGTAGACGGTTTGGCTCAACACAATGCAGCTAAACATGCTCATGAAACAGAGAATAAGACTTTATCCTCTAACTTTGGTTTTAATTACAAAAAATTAAGAAATTGGGTAATAGTGCTAGTATTCATCATAGGTATAATATGGTTATTTTCAATTACTATAAGAGGAAACAATTCTTGCAAAACTGATCCTGTTACAGAAATAAATATTGGTTCTCACCAGAATCTAGCCCTACATATCCATACAGATTTAGAAATAATAATTGATAATGTAGCAAAAGAAATCCCTGCTAATATAGGAATTGCTCCAGGATTAATGAGGCCATTACATACTCATGATAATTCTGGAGAGATTCACATGGAAGGTCCATGTGTTAGAAATTTTAAATTAGGGGAGTTTTTTCAAGTCTGGGGAAAAAGTTTCAATTCTAGGTGCATTTTTGATTTTTGCACAGAAAACGGAACTTTAACAATGATGGTCAACGGAAAAGTAAATACAGAATTCGATAACTATATTATGAGAGATCAAGATGAAATTACCATCGAATTTAATTCAAATTAATAGACTTTTATTATTATAGAGAATATAATATTATTTAAATATAAATTCTTATATTTTTTTATGGAAAAATTTGAAATATTAAATTATATGGTTGGCGGATTTTTTTTATTATCTTTCAGTTTTGTCAGTTATTTTATAGGTCTTAATGCATGTCAATACTTAGGAAGAATATTATATCCATCAAGAATAGTATCTTATAGAGAATTAGAAGATATTGTAGCATTTGAGGCTTTAAAATTAGGGATAAATCCAAAGAATATTGATGTAAAACTCAATGAAAATGAAATTACAGGTGTTAAAAAAACTAAAGGAAGATATGACATGTCTTTCCGCAATATTCCAAAAGATATTAGTGTAATACGACATGAACTATACCATGTTTTGAAAGATTGTGATAAGTTTGAAGACAGAAAAATTGATTATTTATATTTTTTATTTATTGCAGAACCGAGAGCAACCTTATATGGTACATTTGGAATAAAAATTTAAAGAAAAATTTATCACATTAAAAACTTCAAACAGAAAGCTTTTTTAATCTCTATTTGCCACCTTTTCAATGGATAACAAAAACGTTGGAATATTAATAATAGGTATTACGGTTTTAATAATATTCATTATATTTCTCTTTAATAATGCCATGAAACAAATTGTTACAGAAGGATGTCCTGCAGTTCATCAAGGGTTAAGTTGCCCTGCTTATAAAACAATAAATCAGCAAACTTATCTTGCCTTAGCTATTACAGGTATTCTAGCAATAATAGGCCTTATTTTAATATTTTCAAAGCCAAAAGAGAAAGTCGTAATAAAAAAAATTAAAGATAATGGGCAAAAAAGAAAAATCGATGTTTCAGAATTAACACCAGATGAAAAATCAGTATTGAAGCTAATACAGGGAGAAAGAACTATTTTCCAAGCAGATTTGATAGAAAAAACAGGATTTGGAAAGGCAAAGATTACAAGAATTTTAGATAGATTAGAAGGCAAAGATATAGTTGAAAGAAAGAGAAGAGGAATGACTAATGTTGTTGTCTTAAAAAAATAATTAACTTTCAATTACTGACTATTCCCCTAACACTCTTATTTTTTCAAAAAGGTTCATTGCCAAAGGATCATCTTCCAAAAGCGATGTTATTTCTCTATTGCCTGTTGGATAATCTTCAGAATCATCAGATAACGTATCCCAACAATGCAATTTTAAACTTACTAAAACTAATTTTCCATCTTTTTTAAATATAGTGGCACTTCCCACTTCCCCTCCAAACCCCCACCTATGTACATAAACTTCTGGAGGAGAATAAACTCTATAATGAGATTTATTTAATAATACTCTAAATTCTTTTGCTTTAATTGTATCATTTTCATGATAAGTTGATTGGCTAAATTCATTTAATAAATCATGAAAACCTTGATATGGAATAAATTTATTAACATTCTCTCTACCAAGAGGATATTTTATTTCAACATAGTCTCTGCCGTCTCTTTTAACAATAGAGAAAAATCTATTTGTATTAGCAGGCATATTAATAATAATTATTAAAGCGTTATAATCTTTGTCAATAATTAAAATATCCTACCATATTTATGATATATTTAATATTGGAGTTTAATCTTCTGTATACATTTGAAAACAATTTCTGTTACAATAATAATAACCTCCTGAACTGATAAAAAAGCCTCCTTGATCAGAATTAAGGAGTTTCTGATTATTACCGTTTTTTCTTGCTGATTCAACAGCTTTTAAAGTCCTTTCCGGTATTGATAAACTTTTATCACAGTAACGACATTCTCTCACAACTCTAACACTTTCTTGACTTTCTGTTAGTGCGCATTTACTATCCAAAGATCCTGACATATATTCACTAGAAAATCCCAATAATGATAGAATTATTTATGGTTATAGCAGTTTACCTTGGAATGTTTTTTCTCAAGGAAACAGATGGTACTGCCTTGATAATTTTGAAAAATACGAAGTAATTACGTCAGAAAGGTGATAAACCAATATTCTGTAAATAACTAATTATCTACAAAGCGAAAGCCTTAATATAAGCTAAAATATCAATATGTATGGCAATAAAAGAATTTTTAAGAAATTTATTTAGAAAAGAAGAAAAATTTGATGAACATATTGGGGTTATAGATTTACCTTTCGAAAAGCTTCAATCAAAAATTGTTTCAGAATTACAAACAATTGAAAAAGAAAAAGATATTGTTAAAAAGGAAATACGTGAAAATGTTTTACGTTTTTCTTCTGACCTTAATGAACAAATAAAAATATTGAAAAATATAGACCTTAGTAAGAGAAAAGAAATTGAAAAAATAAAATTAATCACATTAGACAACTTAAAGATTTATATTTCACATTTGGAAAAATTAACAGATTATCTGGTTAATGAAGCAAACTATAAGGAATTAGAAGTTAAAGAATACGCAGAAGATATTAATAATACCTTAACAAAATTCATGCATTCCTCTCATAGTAGTTTTGAAAAGGCAACAATTCTTATAGGAAAAGAACTCGAACAGAATAAAGCTCTAATAATAGAATTTTTTAATCTTCATAGAAATTTATTCAGTGCAAATAAAAATATTTTTGAAAAAGAGATGCAATTGTCAAGTTTGAATAATCTTCTCGAAAACTATAATTCTGTAAATTCAGCTATCTCTGATAATGAAATTGAATTTGTTACAATTTCTGAAAAAATGAATAACTCCTTAAAAGAAAAACAAAATAAAGAGAAAGAATTAAGTTTACTTATTAATAGTTCGTTGTACAAGGAAATTTTAGTGGATAAAAATAATTTGCAAGAAGAAAAAAATATTCTAAATAGCGAGATAACTTCACTAAAAGAGCAGATTGACTTAAAATATCTATTAAAGCTTTTCCATAACGATGATAAAAAGAGTAAAATAATCAAATCATATAAAGAAAATTTCCTTTCTGGATTAAGTAGCGATGCAGAATTAATTCTTGGGGTAATTATTGAACAGGTTAGGCCAGAAATGAAAATTCAAGAAAAATTGAAAAAAATTAAGGAGAAAAATTCATCTCTTCAGAATAAGTCTCTATCGTCCATTGAAAAAGATAAAATTAATATTGAAAGAAAGTTATCTAATCTTCTTGTTGAATCAAAGTCTTTGGAAAACGAGTTGGAAAAGTCAAGGAAAAAACAAGATAAAATCAAGGAAAAACTCTCTTTTACAAAGTCTGAAATTAAAATCAGCGCTGCTAAACTTAATTGGAATATTCCAGATTAAATTATAAATAAATAAAATTTATTTAACTTTCTCTTTGTACTTGATGAACATATTCATACGGCTTTTGTCCTTGCAACAAATAGCTATTTCGTAGCAATTCTAAAGGCATGATTGGGTTTGAGCCTTCACTTAGTATCGCATAATGCCTTATCCAAGCTTCTAATTGCAAGAGTTCTTCAATTTCGCCATGATTTGAAATTTGTTTTGTTGTCATTTTTCCTCCTTATGTTTGTTTTATTTCTTCTATTTTTCCAAAGCCCTGCAGAAAATCTTATATTAGCAGAGAAACAATATAGTAAATCGTGTTAAAAGAAATTGTCTCTCAGCCTAAAACTTATTGAAAGGCTTTAGAGACTATAGAGTATGAAAAAACGACTGATTTAATATTTAAAATAGATTTATAATTTGATTCGACTAATACTTTGATTTCTTTATTAATTCTCATGACATTATTCATAACAAGAAGTATTTATATCTATCGTTTTTCTAGGTTTGCGTCAAAAGTAATTTAGCTTCAAGCCCTATTCTTTAATTTGCTAAAAACTTATCTTGTTTGTCGAGAGGACATTATTTCTGGATAAGACACAAAGCCCCCGGAACAGAAAGATTTATAAATAAGAACAATCTTACTAATCTTATTAAGATTATACTATGAACATAGAAATAACTAAAATAACATCGAAAGGGCAAGTAGTCATACCTCAAGATATCAGACAAAGAAACGAGATTGAGGAAGGTGAGAAGTTTATTGTGTATGACATGGATGATTCAATAATACTCAAAAGAGTCAAAAATCTGGAAAAAGTCCGAGACACCAAAGAATTGGAAAAAACATTCAGCTCGTTATGGAAAACTGCTTCAAGCAAAAATGTCGGGAAAGAAGATATAGAAACCGAAATTGCTTTTCATAGAAAGGAGAAGCATGCTAAAGGTAGTTCCTGACACAAATGTTCTTGTCTCTGCAACGATAGTTCAAGGAAAGCAATTTGAACTCTTAAAGCTAGCGAAATTAGGGAAGATAAAGCTCATTACTTCTCCAGAGATTATCAAGGAATTTGAAAAAGTTATCTCACGGCATAGATTTGGTTTTTCCAAAGAACATGTGGAAAGTGCTGTAAAGCAACTCATTGAAATTATGGAAATCGTTATTCCCCAAAACAAAGTTAAAGTTGTGGACGAAGATCCTGATGATAATATCATCTTGGAATGTGCCATTGAATCAAATGCGGACTTTATTGTTTCTGGGGATTCTCATCTTTTAGCATTGAAATCTTATAAAAATGCGCGTATAGTGAATGCAATAGAGTTCTTTGAGAAACATTATAATGAGCCTTAAGAGTGATTGGGCAAGAGAGAGTGATAGATATAGAGAACTGCGTTGATTGTATGACATTTTGTACGCAGTTCTCTAATGGATAACTGCCAAAAATCAGTCACTTAAATACACTAAACCATAATACTTCCCTCTAATTGAAATTGTCTAATTTTGCTTTAGTTAAAAAAATTATTAGTAATTTTATCTTCGATAAAATTATATTTTTATACTTGTTTTATTAATAAAAATATAAAAAGTAGTTGGGGCTACAAGTTTGAAGAAGAAAAAGTGTAAATTTGGTAAGTACGAGGTTATTATATCGAAAGGTAGAATAAAATATTTGTAGCCCTTAATATATTAGTAGGTATTATTTAAGAAGTAGTGTACTTAAACAATGCAGTTATCCATATCAAGAGTTAGAATTCTTTTATGATATCATCCTTGATTTTGTCTGAAATCATTTTATCTTTAATTAATGTAATTTCTATTTCTTGATTTTCTTTAAAAATATCTAATACTTCTTTGAGATTCAATTCGCCTATCTTTTTAATTCTTTTATAAAGTCTTTCTAATCTTTTTGATATTTTCTCCGGAATTTCAAACTTTAAAAGAAATTCTCCGAAAGCAGACAGATGCTAATCTTTTTCCAAATATGCCTTGTTGATTTTTACTTTCTCTTTCTTGTTTCACCAGCGAATTAACCAAAACTTTACTCCTCTATTAACCAAAGTGCGAAGATGAAAGTTGTAAAGAGCTGTAAAAGAGGTGTAATGCCAACCCCAAGAATTGTCGGCATTAAATCATTATAAAACCATCTACCTTCAGTTAATGCGCGAAATTCTATAAAAATAGACAAAACTAATCCTGAAAATATAATTAATATATAATCCAATTTAGATGGCTTATTTAACCATTTTATATTCATATTTTTAATTGATAATAATAAGAAGATTATTCCTAATAGAATCAAATCTCCTAAAGTAGAATATAGAATTCTTAAGATGTAAAAATAGACATCGTTCTGTAAAGGTAGTTTATTCCAATTATAAAGTAATGAATGCCAAACTTCCCAGAATAAATTAAGTAAAAATGTCAAAATAAAGAATAAAAATATCTTTTTTTTCATTTTTTTCCTTCCCTTTTATGAAAACTAAATTCTTTGATACTAAAAATTAAAAGCAATATCATCAGGGAATCTATAAGGACACAGGTTGAGCATATTTTTCTAAGTATGAAAAACTGAATAATAAGAAAATAAGCAGCGAAAAATCCTCCGATTAAAGTTGCTGTAAAATAAAGATTCTTTAATTTTTTATATAATAATGATAATATATAGAGAAGGATAAGTAAAATAAAGCTTATTAACCCTAAAAGGGCAACTTTAACGCCAAACATTTTTCCATAAAAAGATTCCTGCACTTCTAAGCAAGAACCAAGAACAGTGCAAAGGTAAGAATTATTTCCTGGGGCATATAATAAATATACAGATAGAATTATTTCTAACACTATTACTAAGACGATTATTGATGCGAAAAAAGTTTTTTTCTTAACTATCATTTTATACCTTTTCCTATTGCCTCCTTGATATTGGAATAATTATCTTGATTTAACAATTTAACTATTTCACTATTTATTTTACTTATTAATCCTGGCCCTTGGTAAATCAAGCCAGTAATAAGTTCAACTAAGCTGGCTCCAAGCTTAATTTTTTTGTAAGCATCTTCAGCAGAGAATATACCACCAACACCAATTATAATAAATTTACCTCTTGTTTTTTTATAAATGTACTTTATCATTCTATTAGCCTTTTCTTCAACAGCTTTTCCAGATAGCCCACCTTTTCTAAATGAGTGCTTTTTCGTCAAATTAGAGCATACAAAACCCTTTATTATATATTTATCTGAGATATTTATTATTTTATCAATATTCTTTTTGCTTAAATCCGGAGATAATTTAACAAATATAGGTTTTTTTATTTTGATTTTAACTATTTCTTTCAATAACCTTTCATAAAGTCCGGGATTATGAAATGTTTGCCCGCCATAAGAATTGGGGCAGCTTATGTTCAAAACAAAAAAGTCTCCTATATTTTTACTTTCAAATATCTTAATTGTTTCAATATAGTCATTAATCCCTTTTTCTGTATCAGTAGTTTCTTTACAATTTGTTTTTGCAATACTTATTCCGATTGGAACCTTAAACTTTTTATTTTTCAATTTATTGGATATTGCATTTGCTCCTTTATTATTTAATCCCATATTTACCCATATGCTCTTTTTTTTTGGCAATCTCTTTAACCTTATCCCCACATTTCCCTCGCATTGCCTGGCTGTAATACTTCCAACTTCCATAAAACCGAAACCAATCGAAGGGAGAATATTTATAAGTTCTGCATTTTTATCAAATCCAGCTGATAAGCCGACTGGATTTTTAAATC
>JACPLS010000072.1 GCA_016186375.1 Candidatus Pacearchaeota archaeon | reverse complement strand
ATTATGACTTGAGTGGGAGTTCAAGAATAAGAATTGGAAAATTACGTGTTATTTTCTCATATAATAAAGAACGTCAAGAACTTTATCTCGAAAAAATAGTATTTGGACACAAATACAACAAATAGCGCCCAAAATCAATTGAATAGAACATCACATATGCCGATTAAGAGAAGTTTTTCTGCTCGCTGAAAGCGAGACTATCTATTTTCCGAAGGAAAATTCCTAAATTCCCTGAATATTAGGCATTAGGTTTTCATTATTTCTTTAATTTATTGACGATAAAATAATCGAAAGGTTTATATATTACCTAATGCCTATATAACCATTATGACATTTATCAGGTATAAAACATTCGGAAAGCAAGAATATGCTTATCAAATAAAATCTTATTGGGACACTAAAACACAAAAACCAAAGCAAAAAACAGTTTATCTCGGCGTTGTTATAGATAAACCCAAAAAGATTTTTGAAAAAAGATTATCTCTTCCGAAGCAGGAAAAATTAATTTTGGATTTTGGAGACAGTTATTTTATCAAAGAGTTTTTTGAAAAAGTGAAATTTTCAAAATTAATTGAAGAAATTTTCGGAGATAAAAAAGATTTCTTCTTATCTTTGATAAATTACCGTCTCTGTTATCCATCTGCAATGAGATTTTCTAAGACTTGGTTTGAAGGCAATTATGCAAAAATATGCTATCACAATGTTAATTTAACATCGCAAAGAATAAGTGATTTTTTAAAGTTCTTAGGGGATGAAAATTTGCAAAGAAAATTTTTCAAGCAATACATTCCTGATTATGCAGAATCAAATGAAGGAATTATTATCGACGCTACGTCCTTGCCAAATCAAATTCATATGCCAATAACTCAATGGGGTCTTAGCGGAGAAGAAATTGATAAGCAAATAAGGTTTCTTCTTGTAGTAGATAAAAAGAATTCTATGCCTTTATTTTTCAGATATTTTTCTGGAAACATAGTGGATGTTTCCACACTAAAAAACACGATCAATGAACTTCAAAAATTTGGAATTAAAGAGAATTATGTATATATGGATGCGGGATTTTTTTCAGAAGATAATATTCTCGAGTTATATGAACAAAAAATTAATTTCTTAACCAGATTACCTTCATTAAGAACAACTTATAAAGAATTAATAAATTCCGAAGTTAAAAATATTAAAAGATACGAAAATGCAGTTCAATATGGAAAAAGAGCATTATTCATTAAACAAAAAAAAATAAATCTCTTCGGCAAAGACGCTTTTGCATACATCGTTCTTGATCCAGAAAGAAAAGGGAGAGAAACAAAAAACTTCCTCTTACAAAATATAAAGAACACAGAAAATAGCACAGAAGAACTGGAATACAATATGCTCAAAAGAGGAATAATGATATTGGTATCCTCATTTAATCTTAAAAATGAAGACATTGTTCCCGCTTATTATGTTCGACAAACAGCAGAAAAGCTGTTTGGCTTTTCCAAAGACGACTTAAATTTACTCCCATTAAGAATACATAACGAAGAAACTCTCAGAGGATTTTTATTCATGCAATTTGTAACATTAATCGCTTTCGTACACATAAAAAATAAACTAGGCAAAGAACACAACGTTGAAGAAATATTACTCAAATTAAGAAATCTAAAATGTAAAGTATATGAAAATGAAATAATCATTTGTGAACCAAACAAACAACAAAAAGAAATATTAGAAAAACTAGACATCCTAATGCCTAAGAAGTTGGGAATTTAGGATATTAGAAAAACTAGACATCCTAATGCCTAAGAAGTTGGGAATTTAGGAAATTCTCGTTCATAATATTTGAGAGGGCACTTCAGGATGGTGGGAACCATCAGTTTTTTAGAATTAAGGGTTTGTCGCTTTAGTAGTTAGTCGTGGGGGAGTTCCGCATTTTTTGCTTCTTTTTTTGAAAAAGAAGATTCTTTCTTATCTGTTTTTTTTAAAAACTCCTTTAAATCTGGATTGAGTATTATTTCATGTTGTTTTGAATTACCATTTTCTCTCATGTTTTCTAAATGTTTGTTAAAGTATTCTAATGTTTTCTTATCATTGTCTACTAAGATACTATGTCGGTCTTCTTCAATACACACTCTACCGGTAGTTCCAGAACCTGCAAAAAAGTCCAAAACTAGTGAGCCAGGATAAGATAATCCCCTTACTAACCTTCTAATAACCTCTAAAGGTTTCTGTGTTGGGTGTCCAACTCTTTCTCTTGAGTTAGCAATTAGACGCTCTATTTGCCATACATTTGTAGGATTTTTACCTTTATCTATACTTGCAGGATTTAATCTTTTATCTCGTTTATACGCTTCTTTAGTTTTTTCATCAAATGGTATCCTCACACTATCTAAATTAAAATAATATTTCTTTGTTTTGCCGTACCATAAAATTTCTTCATGTCTATTCGAAAAAAATCTATGAGCTCCCATTCCTGTTTTGTAATACCAGATTATCAAATTTACAAACAAAAGACTAGTATTATGTCTTAGATGGTGCATTATTTCCAATAAATCGCCTTTTTTTACATCTTGGTATTGATAACCTCCAAATATAACAAAGTTCCCATTATCGGTTAATACTCTTTCAGCTTCTTTCAACCAACCTTTCGCCCAGCCCATATAATTACTAAATGTGTCCCATTTAGCTAAATCTAAGTTGTAAGGCGGATCTATAAGAATCAATTGAATAGAAGAATCTGGAAGCTTTTTTAAAAAATTAAGTGCGTCCTCGGTAAATACGCCATGATAAGTTTTTTTTGGAATGTCAAATTTAACTTCAGAACTATGAGATACTCCATTTTTATTTAACCAATTCATAGCCCTATGTCCAGAATTGAAATGAGATTTATTTGACATGCTTAGTCCACCATTTTTTTGTTCTCTTTTGAATGAGCATAATTGTTTTTAGTTTTCGCTTAGTTGTTTCGATAAAATACTAAGTGAAGTTTCTGCTACTTGCATCATGATTTCAATCATTTCTTCTTCTTTCCAGGGTTCACATCGAGCATATATCGATGTGGCCTGGAGCATCATATAAGATCCATTTTTTTTAATGAAAATATTTTCACAGTGATTTTGGTTAATAGACATACTATAATTAGCTGCTGTAACTCTATCAATTCTGTTCATTTCGCCCGAGTCGTGTTTAATTTTTACACATCTTCCATCTGGTGCAAGCACATCAAGTGTTTTTGTACTGAAATTAGATCCCTGTAAAAAAACAACATACGGAAAATGGTTTTCTTTTATCATTATATTCCGTATCTCATTTATATTTTTATGAACTCTCTCAATGGCATTACCCGCAACCATTAAATCTTGGTCGTTATTTTTTCCTACCTTCTTGCCAGCTTGAATATTCTCGACATCTTTTCCTTGGTGTTTTGCTTCAACCACCAAAATGATTCTCCATTTACCTTTATCGTCTTCAACCTCAATGATACCACCATCAGGCTTGATTTTTGCATTCTTTACATACAATGTTTTTCCTAATCGTGAATCAATTTTATTAAGTTCATCATTTATTTCTTTCTTGGGAATCTTGGTTCGGTGTCTGAACTTAAGCAGAGGATGAGCTTTTTTCAATTTATCAAAAACCTCATCAGTAGCTTCTGTGACCGAAACTTCATGTATTTGTGCATTCTCACCAAAAATACCCTTGGGACCACCAGATTTTTGTTGTTGTTCACTAAGTCTGTCTGTTTGACCTTTGCTCATTTAATCAAATCAACTCTTATTATTATTATTTAAAGTTAACTATTTAATGTTGTAACCTTGTTATTCAGAGATAGGCTATTGTGTATTATGACAAAGAAAAAGAAAATTCATGGGAGCTACTTAAATTACTTCGCGTTTCTTTGGAAGTCTTTTAAGTAGTCGTTCGTTCGGAACTCCCCATCGTTTCGTTTTTTGTTTTATTCAGTTTAGGCGACAAACTCCAAATTAGGGGTGGGTGGTCGGGGGAATTGAAGTGCCCTCTCCTAAATTTTCAGTTTTTATCTTAAAGTATAGAGAATTTGCAATTGAAACTAACAACTATTAAGCGAGATGAATATTCGTTTAATAGAAGCATTTTGGGTAAAAAGCGAGATTTTATATCCCAACTTTGACAATTTTTGCTGATTAATATGAATTACTTCTTTCTTTTTGGCTTAAAAGCATGGCCTTGGCATTTTCTACAAGTTATGTATCCTGCACGTACTTTTGAGCTTAATGCTCTTATTACTGATTTGCATCTACGGCAAACAAATTTTCCCTTAAACAATCTTGCTTCAGCT
>JACPLS010000070.1 GCA_016186375.1 Candidatus Pacearchaeota archaeon | reverse complement strand
TCCTCATTTTTACAAGAGATATAAGAAGAGTTGATTTCCTGCGAGACCATTAGAACTTTTTTTATTTTGTCGCTGTAGATGCCTATACAATATAATTGATCGTGCTCTTTATTGGTCTCTATATCTATAGATGCTACGTTTAAGTTGGGATAGTATTTTACAGGAGTTATTTCTGGGTTTTTATATATTCTATCTATTTCTTCATTACTCTCGTAATCCCCTTCTATGTCAATTGAACCTTGTAGATTATTATCTATTAAAAATCTATAAACAAACTTTATGTCTGCTTCATAACATTCAATATCCTTGTCTTCTAATTTTTCTCTTAATTTCGGCACATCGGATGGAATATTAACAATTATCTTTGCAACAGGATTGCCGTTAAAATCTTTAAATGAAGTTTTTTCTTTGTTTATATTCTTTATAGACCTGGAGTCTTTTTCCTTGATAAAAAAATATGGTTTGAACTCATTTAAGGTTAAGAAAGACTGATCATTTTCTAATCTGCCATATAAACAAATATAGGGGATGTTATTTATGATTTTATAGGTTGGATAAATTATAAATCCTTTCATGGCAAGATAATAATGCTTAAGTTTTTAAATATTAGGAATTGTTTATTATGATGGATGATTGGGACAAGGCAGGAAAAATCGCTGGAGATGCTTTATTAGTTGGAAAGAAGTTGATTAAACCAGGTGCAAGATTTATTGAAGTAACTGAAGCTATTGAGAATAAGATAAATGAACTTGGTGGCAAGGTAGGGTTTCCTATTCAGATTTCAGTCAATAATATTGCAGCCCATTATACTTGCATTTATGAAGATAAGTCTGTTTTTAATGAAGAGGATATTGTTAAACTAGATATGGGTGCTTCTTGCGAGGGAGCAGTTGGAGATACTGCTGTGACTGTTGATTTAAGCGGTAAGAATAAAGATTTGTGCAAGGCAAGCTATTCTGCTTTGTTAGAGGCTATTAAGATGGCTAAACCTGGCGTACCTGTATGTTCTATTGGGGAGGCGGTTGGTGAAACTATTGCTAGTTTTGGGTTTAAACCAATTACTAATTTAAGCGGACATGGGCTCAATAGGTGGATAGTTCATGATAAACCAACTATACCAAATTATAATAATGGAGATAAAACTAAATTAAAAGAAGGGCAAATTATTGCCATAGAACCCTTTGCTACAGATGGTTGTGGATTAGTTGCTGAGGGAGTTAGATCTTTTAATTATAAACTAGTTAAGGTTAAACCTGTAAGAAATTCATATGCTAGAGATTTAATGAAATACATATCTGATAATTTTAGAACTTTGCCCTTTAGCCAAAGATGGCTTTACACTAGATTTAATAAATTAGAAGTAAATGTCGGTATGAATGCATTATTGAGGGAAGGGGTTATACAAAATTATGCAGTTCTTCCAGAAAAAAATAAAGGGATGGTTAGCCAGTTTGAACATACTATCAGAGTTGGAGATAAAGTGTTGACTAGGGTTGAAGGAAGCCATTAAAAGATCTTTGTTAGTTTGGGTTATTTCTTTTTTGTTAGATCTACTTGAATTTATTATGTTAGCCCATATAGTTAGTAGTTGTCCTAATCTCTGCAGATCTTGCTGTCCTTAGATAATTTTCTGCTAAGTCTTCGTATCTCTTGATATCATCTTCTTGAACTGAGGGGCCTACTCTTTGCAATGCTTCCTCAAAGTTTTTCATTGTGACTTCTTTTGTTAGCATATCTTTTCTTAAGGCAATTATTGCTGCTTCTCTGCATAGAGATTCTATGTCTGCACCTACAAAACCATCTGTTAATTGGGCTAGTTCTTTAAGATCTACGTCTTTGTTTAGAGGCATATTTTTTGTATGAATTTTGAATATTTCTAATCTGGACTCTTTATCTGGTGTTCCAGTCATTATTAATCGGTCAAACCTTCCGGCCCTTAATAAGGCCGGGTCTAGAATATCTGGTCTGTTTGTTGCGGCAATTATAACTACATCGTTTAATTCCTCTAAACCATCCATTTCTGAAAGCAATTGATTAACAACTCTCTCGGTAACTTTTGCTCCTGATTCTAAGCCTCTTCTTGAAGCTATAGAATCAATTTCATCAAAAAATACTATAGTAGGAGATGCCTGTCTTGCTTTTTCGAATATTTTACGGACACCTTTTTCCGACTCTCCGACCCACATCGATATTAATTCTGGACCCTTAACTTGGATGAAATTAGCTTGAGATTCATTTGCTACTGCTTTTGCTAATAGAGTTTTACCACAACCTGGAGGGCCGTATAACAACACACCTTTTGGCGGGCGTATGCCTAATCTTTTGAATGCTTCTGCGTTGGTTAATGGCCACTCTATTACTTCTATTAAATCTTGTTTTACATTAAACAAGCCACCTATATCGTTCCATTTTACATTCGGCTTCTCAATTAAAACTTCTCTTAAAGCTGAAGGTCTTACTGTTTTTAATGCTTCTTTAAAATCATCCTTTGTAATAATTAATTTCTGCAAGAATTCTTCTTTTAAAGGCTCTTCATCTTTTACATTAAGTGTGGGCAATACCCGCTTTATGACATTCATTGCTGCTTCTTTTGCTAAAGCAGATATGTCTGCACCTACAAATCCATGAGTTATATCTGACAAGTCTTCTAGTTTAATTTCCTGATCCAGAGGCATGTTCCTAGTGTGGATTTTAAGAATCTCCAGTCTTTCTTTTTTATTTGGAACTCCAAATGAGATTTCTCGGTCAAATCTGCCAGGTCTTCTTAATGCAGGATCAATTGAGTTTGGTCTGTTTGTTGCACCTATGACAATAACCTTGCCCCTTTTATTTAAACCATCCATCATTGCCAATAACTGAGCGACTACTCTTCTTTCTACTTCTCCGTGTGTTTCTTCTCTTTTTGGAGCGATGGCATCAATTTCATCAATAAAAATAATTGAAGGTGCTTTTTGCTCTGCTTCTTCAAAGATCTGCCTAATGCGTTTTTCTGAATTGTGCACTATGAATCCATTAGCTATGAAGTTATGATCTTTAGGGACAGTGAAATCATATACAGGGATGTCATCAGCGTTGATTTTAATATCATCTATCCGATCAAAGAAGAAATTTGCTGATAGATTTAACATATTATCAATGCGCTTATCGCCACCCAGATAGGCAGTTTTTATTATTCTGTTCAATTGT
>JACPLS010000079.1:16266-21899 GCA_016186375.1 Candidatus Pacearchaeota archaeon | reverse complement strand
CGGCTTTATCAGCGTTGAAAGAGCTAATGACTATGTGCGAAATCAAGACGCGCATCACGGAACAGTTTGGATAATTAAGTAGACGTTTGTGCGCGTCACCGCGCGGGAAGCTGGGGCTTTCAAGCCCCAGAGGACGTCACAATATGTAAAAGAGATTTTTTCATCAGGTTTTTTATCAACTTGTTTCTTTGACTTTTTGACTTTCAATGACAGAATTTTATGTAATTTTAGGTTTATTTATATATTATATGCCTTACATTTAACTTTTATTGTTAAAAAATAGAAAAGTTTATATATTAGATATTATAGATTTAAGTTATGAAAAATAGGAAATATAATGAACTAGCAGAGAAACTTGAAGGAGTTTACACAGTGGAAACTCTATGCGAGAGATTGAAGATTAAGAGACGGAGAGCTATTTATATTGTTCATAAACTGAGGAAGATTGGATATGTAAGAACAACATACGGCGCTGGCAGAGATAGAATATATTATATTTCAAGAAGAAATAAACAAAAGGGAATTAGTTACACGGAGATAATTAATGAAGTTTCTCCAATTCAACTTGCGTCATCTAATCCGTATTATATTCATGGGAGGATTCCAAGTTATGAAGAAGCCCTTATTTATGCTTTAAAACAAAAAGATATTAGATATACAATTGCTTCATTGATCTTGTTTCGAAAGATAAAAGATTGGAATTTATTATATCGGACAGCAAAGAAAGAAGGACTTGTACGAAAA
Organism: Candidatus Pacearchaeota archaeon; assembly: GCA_016186375.1. Taxonomy (GTDB): domain Archaea; phylum Nanobdellota; class Nanobdellia; order Pacearchaeales; family GW2011-AR1; genus VGKP01. The sequence continues at coordinate 21,155 of JACPLS010000079.1, read as the reverse complement.
ATTGCGGCTCTTTATTATGTTGCAAGAAAAGTTGTTAGAAAAGTGAGGAGAATACCGAAGAGGTTTTTACATTTAGCCCAAAAAGAAAAAAAAGGTGCTTTTGAATATATAGTTGAACCTTATACTTCTAATGATTACAAAACAATAGAGAGAAAATGGAGAGTGCATATTCCTATAAATTTATCTGATTTGGAGGATTATTCACAATGATTGATTTAGAAGGACAAGAAAAAATTTTAGTTTCTATTGGTAATATTTTGGAGAAGAAGATATTCATTTATGCTATAGGGGGAACCGCGATGATGTTTTGCAATCTAAAAGATGCAACTTTAGATGTTGACCTTGTTTTTGACAGGAAATCTGATAGGGAAGAGATGATAAGTGCTCTAAGAAAAATAAAAGCGAAAGAATTAGATGTAACTTTAGTATATGGTCAGAAGGAGAATACCCCATATGTGATGAAATTGGACAATGTGCGTTTTGATCTTTTTATGAATAAAATTATTACTTCTGTTTTTTCAGAACAAATGAAAGGAAGAGCAAAGCAAATTCATGAATTTGGAAGAAATTTAATTATTAATGTTGCTGATGCACAAGATATTCTATTGTTAAAAGCAGTTACTTTAAGAAGGAAAGATGAGGATGATATAGCCATTATCATAAAAAGTTCCATGGTTAACTGGGATATAATAATTAAAGAGGCTGAAAATCAAATAATCTCTGGAAATGAACGGGCGGTTCTTGACTTAGGAACAACTCTTGAGAAAATTAAGAAACTCGGAACAGCTGAAATTCCAAATGAAGTTCTGGATAAGCTTTGGGATCTTATGAAGGAACAGATTAAGAAGAAATCAAGAGAGGCTAAATAAAATGATTGATTTTTTCAGATGAATGGTGAGAAATTTAATGATTTTACATAACTTTAAAAAGCCTGATTAAGTGAAAAATATATGAATGACAAAAACTTGAAGGAAAAGGGAAAAAGAATGGAAAACGACAACAAGGATAAAGAAAAAGAAAACAAAAATGAACCATCTTCCAATAAGTATTATAATAAGGTAGGTATGAATAATATGAACATGAATAATGTGAATAACATGGTTAGTAAAATGGCACAAAATCCTTCTGTTTCAATGACTGCTCCTTTGCCTGCTTCTGTCCAAGGCGGACAAATGCCGAATCCAATTGATTTTGACAAGATAAAATCAAAACTTGAAGACTTTAAGAAAAAAATAATGAAGAAATATAATTTTACTATTGCAATAGGAGTATTACCTGGCCAAGCTGCTCCTCTTTTTGAAGAAGATGAACAGATTCCGAAAGAAATTTCTGATACTAAACCACTTTATGTATTTATAATAATTCCTGAAGAGCAATTTAAGAATATTCCAAAAATTAAACCTGAAATTATCAAGTTTGTCAAAGAAACAGGGGAGAATATATGGCTCATGATAAAAACTCCTGTTGATTTATGGAATTATGGATTAGATAGCAAATTTGAATTCATTGATGCGATATCTGCATGTTTTCCATTGCATGACAATGGATTTTTAGGAGCATTGAGAGTTGCAAATATACATAAATCTCTTGTTTTAAGAAAATTTGAGAAATATGTTGCAACTTACGCTATAGGAGGAAGCCTAGTTAGAGGAACAGCAGGAAAGGACAGCGATGTTGATGTTTTTGTTGTAATTGATGACACTGATGTTAAGAGAATGTCAAGAATAGAACTATTGGAAAAATTGAGAGGTATTATTTATGACTATATAAGAGAAGCGACTGCTCTTGCAGGAGTAAAGAATATTTTAAATGTACAGGTTTATTTGTTGACTGATTTCTGGCAATCTGTAAAAGACGCACATCCTGTAATGTTTACATTTATCAGAGATGGAATTCCTCTATATGACAGAGGGACATTTATTCCTTGGAAATTATTATTAAAAATGGGAAGAATTAAGCCAAGTCCAGAGGCAATTGATCTTTATATGAAACAAGGGGAGCAGACTGAAGAATTTGTTAAAAGGAGATTGCTTGATGCTATGGTTGATATTTATTATGGTGTTGTTACACCAACTCAAGCAATGATGATGTTGGCTGGAGAAGCTCCACCAGTGCCGAAAACAATTGTTGCTGATGTTAAGAAAGTCCTTATCGATAAAGAAAAAGTTATGGATGAAAAAAATTTGAAGATATTAGAAAAAGCAGTGCATTTATTTAAGCAATACGAATATGGCAAATTGAAAGAATATGCCGGGACAGAGATTGATAAATTTTTATCTGAAGCAAAGGAATATAATAAAATGCTTAAGAAGATGAGAGAGAAAATTGAAAAGAAGCTTCAGGAGAAAACTGCTGAAGACCTTTATGAAAATGTCTTTAAGTTATTAAAGACGTTCTTTGGAGAAAAGACGCAGGCAGAATTGATAAAAGATTTTGAAACCCAAATGGTTAGAAAAGGCAAGATTCAAGGTAGATATTTAGCAATTTTAAAAGAGTTAGTTCAATTGAAAGGGAAAATTAAATCTGGTAAATTAAATCAGAAAGAAGTTGATTCTGTAAAAGCTAATTCAATTGAATTAATGAATTCATTGGTTGAATATGGGCAGAGGACTGACTTGATTTCTGCAGAAAAGGGAACAATGTTAATATCATACGGAAACAGAAAAGCAGAACTTGTATTAATGGGGAAAGAAAATTTCTTGATAGAAGGTAAAGATATAAAGAAAATATCTGATGGTAAAATAATTTCTTCCAATAGAGAGGAATTCGAAAAAGCTTTTATTGAAAATAAAGGAAAATTAAAGACAAAGATTTCTGGTGAGATATTTAATGTTCTTGAGAAAGAACTTGGGAAGTTTGAGCTGGAGTTTTAGCTTGATAAAAACTTATATTCCATCACATAAATAATTATAAACTGTCTTTAATAAAATTAAAAATGGGCGTTTATGATAGTTCATTTGGTGAGTTTTCTGGGTCTGATGTAAACCAAATTCTTGAACGAATGAAAGAGGAACCACTTAATGAACTAGTGGTTAGCTTCGGCAGGCCTTGGGAACATTATATGTCTTTTGTTGTTCCAAGAGATTTAGCTATGGGTGAAGGAAAAAGACCAGCCGTAGATCTTTGGGGTCTTTTGAAAGGTGTAGTGAGAAAAGACCCTTTGTTGTTAGGAAGTGCAAATCTCATGAGAAAAATGGCCTTTGAGAACGTTGAGAGACAAAAACAAGGATTAGATAAAAAAGAGTTTTCTTCTACACAAAGAAAAAGGGCCTTTATGGAAGCATATACTTCTTCAATGAAAGTTGTTAAATATTTAGCAAGGTTTGCCCCTGTTTACACAATCTATGGTAATGTTGAAAGTTCTAATTCTGAAACAAGAAGAATTTCTAAGGAAATAAAATTTCCACTACCATTCTTAACTGATGACTTAAAAGAAGTAAATGGAGTAAGAGTGATTAATAATAGACTAGTTGATTTCAACGGAGTAAAAATCGGAGGACTTCAATACTTTGTTGACACAAATTGGGTTCAAGATTTTAAACCAAAAGAGTATAGAAGAAGAATGAGAAAAGCTAAAGTTCAAACAGATAAAGCAAAAGACGTTTTAAGAAGATTTGAAGAAGTTGATGTGTTAGTTCATCATCAACCACCTTATGGATTTTTAGACAAAGTTGGTCCAATGGCTCCAAAACATTGGCAAGGAAAACACGCAGGAAGTAGACTAATACTAGATTACATAAAAAGAAAACAACCACGATATGCTTTTTGTGGACATATTCATGAAGGAGAAGGAATGAGTAAAATCGGAAGAACGGAAGTTTACAATCTTGGTGTTTGTAGATATAAATTAATTACCTTGTAAGTTTTCCATTAATTTCTTACTATCTGTCCAATTTTAAAACCTCTGAAAAAAATTATGCCCCAGAAACTGGGCTTAAATTTATAAAATAAGAATACAAAATAATATTAACACATCTTTCTTGATTATTATATGAGACTAATAACTCCAATAGTACCATGCCTTAGAATGTATCTGCACGATTATATTCCAGCTAAAACTAGGAAGAGAAATCCTCCCAAAGAATATTTTTCACTTGCAATGAAAGCTGATGAAACAGGTTTTGTTGGTCTTGCTGATTTATGCAAAAAATTAGCAGTTGCAACACTTGAACAGAGAACATTGATAAAAGAAGATTTTGAACTTTATCCAGATATAAAGATAACTAAAGAGGGGATATTTGCTCATATAAGAGATTATTATAAATGGCAGAATTATACTCATATAAGAGATTTGCCTTGTGGATTGATATATCAACAAAATAAAATATTACACATGATAAATTTAATGCCTCTTTCTGATAGCATGATTTTTGTAACAGTTCTTGAACATCGTTGTGTAAAATGATTAAACAAGTTTTATAAACATCTTAATTTATATGTTAAGATGGAAAAAAGAGGAGTTAGTGATGTTATCACTACAGTTTTAATTATCTTGTTAGTATTAGCGGCTGTTGCAATAATTGGAGGGATATTGTTGAAAAATTTGCAGGAGAGCGCAGATAAAATAGAGTCGGGATTTAACACAGCGAGATTGAGTGTTGTGCCACAAAGTGTTAGGTATGGTCCTGATGAACAATATAATGATAACATTGAGTTTAATATTCAAAGAGAACCAGGAGCAGGAAACATGGCTGGGTTGAATTTAATTTTTAAGTACAAAAGTGGGAAAGGAGTAGTAGTTAGAGAGGATGGAGAGATAAAAGAACTTGAAACTAAATCATTTAGTAAAGAATTAGGACAGTTAAATGTAGACAGCAATGATATAATAAAACAAATTTCTGTCACGCCAATTTTAAAGACATCTAGAGGAAAAGAATATTTTGGAGAAT
>JACPLS010000079.1:0-16190 GCA_016186375.1 Candidatus Pacearchaeota archaeon | reverse complement strand
CCTCAATGATTAATTTTATGTCGGGAGATGAATTTGAAGGAAATGTTGGATCAGGAGCGAAACCTTTTGGTTTTGAGCCAATACAAGGAAGTAACGGTGGAAATACAATTATTAAAGATATTGGGCCCTATGGGAATAATGTTTTGTTATGGAAAGTTAATGGAGATAGTGGATTTAGTATAAATAAGATTAGTGTTAATAAGGCAAAGATATATAGATTTAGCGTTTGGTTAAGAAAAGATCAATCAGATGGAGATTCATCTTTTGAAATAGATAATAGAGTGATTTGTCCCAATGCTAATTTTCAAAGTTTAGAAAAAGATAAATGGTATTTATTTGTTAGTTACATTTATTCATCTGTGGAGAGTATTTCAAGTGAATCTGGAATATATGATCCTGAATCTGGACTAAAAATTGAAGGAATAAGTTGTAATTCTCTCACTCATATTAATGTAAGAAATAATTATTATTTATCATATAAAGTTTCATTCTCTGGAGGAGATAATGATGTTCAATATTACTATGCTCCCAGAGCAGATCTTGTTGATGGAAATGAGCCTTCTATTGGAGATTTATTGAATCCTTATAAATAACGGTGACATGTACTAAATAATAAAGAAATACATTTTTTTGATTAGAAATTAAAATATCTGATAATTGATAAGATTAGCCTATTATAGGTTAATAATAAATTTAACTTTTCAATACTCTAAGTTAGTTGCTTGGTCCTTTAATATTGACAATCTAAAAATTTATGAAAGCCAGTTAGGTTTAAAAAGGGGATTTTTCTTCAGCTATTTATGAAAGGAATTATAGTTCAATTTAGAAGAAGCAGGCATAGAATAAAGGAAAAACATTATTTACTTGATTTAGGCTTTACAACCAGAGATGAGGCGAAGAAATTGGCTGGAAAAGTGGTTATTTGGAAAAGTGTTGCGGGAAAAGAAATTAAGGGAATGATAAGTGATGCTCATGGCAATAAGGGGTTAGTTAGGGCAATTTTTGAATCTGGCTTGCCTGGACAGGCTATAACTACTGAAATAGAAGTTCTTGGTCTTTCTGGGTCAAATGCAGACCAAGGAAAGGGAGGGAAGAAGTAATGGCGAGCTTAGTAGGTTCTTTGAAAAATTCAGAAGTAAAATTTGTTAGATCTATTGAACCAATTAATTTAGAGATTATTGGAGATTTTGATGTAAATCATCTTAATAAAGATAGGAAATATGATATTAGGTTAAAAAGAACTGAAAGAGAAGTTACTCTTAAAGATTTATCTTTGGATTTATTGATTCAATATGTAAAAACAGCTCGTGAATTAGATTTGGATGTTTATGTTGCTTATTCAACTACTGAGGAAAAAGGAAGACCACCTAGAGGAAGGGTTAGATAAAATGGGATTAAGAAAAGCACTGGCATATTCAAAGAAAAATGCTAGACCATACACTAGGACATCAAGAAGAAAAGACAAGAGTTACATAAAGTCTATTCCTCATAGCAAGATTGTAAAGTTTTCTGGAGGGAACCAGAAGGATTTTCAAGAGGGAAAACATAGTTATAATGTATATTTGACTGCTGTTGAAAAAACTCAAATAAGAGATAATGCGTTAGAGGCTTGCAGAATGTTGGTGACGAAAGAATTGGATGAAAATGCACCTGGACAGTATTTTTTAATTGTAAAAGTACACCCTCATCATTTTCTACGTGAAAATAAGAGCGCTGCTGCGGTTGCAGGAGCTGATAGAATTTCCACAGGAATGACACAATCATTCGGAGTTATTATAGGAAGAGCAGCGATTGTCAATGAAGGACAGAAAATTATATTCATATCCTGTGCTAATGAAAAAACAGCCCACGTTGCCAGAAATGCTTTGGTTTCTGCGAAAGCAAAAGTTCCTTGTAAGACCAGGATATTTTTTGAAAAAGTTAATGTAAAATGAAATAAGTTGTTGATTAAACTAACTTATTATTTTTATTATATGATTGGTAACTGGATTTTTTATTAAAATAAATAGTATATTTTCCAATAATTAAAAACAAATATGATATCGTAAATTCTGATAATTGGTATTGTATTATTTAAAAATTTCCATGATAGATAATTCCCAAAACCCTATACTAATCAAGGGAATTATGGAATAAGAAGATTTATTAATTTAAAATAATAGAGAGAATTATGAAGTTCAATAAATTATTTATATTATCTGGTTTATACTTTATATTTAGCATTTTGTTTTCATTAGATTTAATTTATGGGATTACAGGATTTTCTATAATTAATCTTATTGAAGTAAGTTCAATTAATGTGTTTGGAATAATTTTCTTTTTTATTGCTTTATTGCTTTTTGTTGCCGGGAGGGACGAAGAAGGGAAGTTGGTTGCTAAAGTATATGATGCCTCTGGAGGGAAGAACAAAGAACATGATGCGACATACACTTTCGTTGACTCTAGTGGAAATAGATTTACTTTGGGAGAAATGAGAAATCAAATAAACAAATTTATGCAAGAGAATGAGGGAAAGGAATTAGTGGAAATAATGAAAAATGAATATTCTCCTTTTTTACACATGATAGCAGATAGTAGTGATGATGAACAGAATAGAATAGCTTGGAGTTTTCTTGAAGTTCTTGGGGAAAAAAGACCTAAAGAAGAGAAGAATTTTGGTTTGTCTAAAGAACAGGAAAGAGAAATTAGAGAGGCATTTAGAAATTATAACGGCAATTTAGCTGGAAAGCAGAGAGATATATTAAGTAAATATGGATTTAATGTTGGGAAAAGAGGAGATGGCCACATTGGTTTTAGATATAAAAAAAGCGGTTACTTTGTTATAACTTCTTCATCACCAAGTGATTGGAGAGCAGGGAGAAATTTGGCAAGTGACATTATAGATGTTTTGGAAAAAGCAAGAAAAGCCGAGTATGAGAAACAACAAGAAGAAAAATAAAAAAGTCAAAGAGATTAGAATACTTTTCTTATTTCTGTTTTAACTCCTTTGGCCGCAAGATTTTTTGCTATAGCACTTAAAGTATCATAATCACCAGAGCTGGTTAAATACGCAATATTCGGATGTGATTTTTGAGGATCATCTAATGATCTTTTTTGATACAAGTCTATTAAATCATCTATGAAATTTGGATTTCTAATTAAATCTTCGCTATTGCTGAGAAAATCTATTCCATTTTCTGAACAAAAACGATATGCTAAAGAATAAGCTTGGCTTTGATCAGATGCCACGATATCAATATGTCTTTGTTTATTTATTTCTAATAAAGTTTCCATGACTCTTGTATCAGATGGAAACCCCCTTTTCTTTACAGGAATTACAAAATGAAATTCTACATAAGTCGGTTTTTTATCTTTACTTTTAGATTTTTTTGCTTTTGCCATTTTATGATTTAGTAATTTCAGTATAAATAAAATTCCGAATGAGTAGTTTATAAAGTTTTTGATGTGTTATTTTAAAGTGGTTATAGAAATAAGATTTTTAAGCTGGGAAAGAGCAGTTGATCAATAAATCTGGAAGGAAAGTATGGATTGAGGGAGATGCAGTATTCTAGGATGTTATTAAAAAGAGAGAGGGAAAGTAAGAAAATTGCATAGGGCATTATTATTTATAGTTATTTTTATGATATGAGGACAATATTTATTAACTCATTTTCATTTTTATTTGGATGGAAAAAGAGATTGGTGAGGAAAAGGGAAGAAAGGGGAATGAAGGGAAAAAGGAAAAAGAAAGCGAATTTGTTATATGGTTTTCTGAATTGAGCAATAAGGATGTACAGATTGCGGGAGGGAAGGGTGCAAGTCTAGCAGAAATGTATAATGCTAAATTTCCTATACCTCCAGGATTTATTGTTACAGCACAGGCTTATAGTTATTTTTTGGAAAAATCTATATTGAGTGAGAAAATTGGCAGAATTTTGAGAAATATTGATATAGAGAAGACAGATGAATTGGAGGAAAAAGCAAACGAGATACGAAAATTAATCATTAATTCTGAAATGCCTAAAGAATTGGAAGAAGAAATATTAGAAGCTTATGATATTTTAGATGTAGACAAGCCTAAGCTGGATGAAGCTAGAAAAGGGGCTGCTGAAATTTTGAAGATGTCGCATGAACCTGTTTTTGTTGCAGTCAGAAGCAGTGCAACGACGGAAGATTTAGAAAGTATATCTGAAAACGAGCACGTATTATTAAAAGTAAATGGTCAGACAGTTTATGATAAAATTAAGAACGTTTATGAGAAATTTGGTGATTGTGCTAATTACATTGTTGAAGTGCCAGCAATGAAGGAAAGAAAAATTGAGTGGAGACCAATAAAATCTCTTCTAAAGCACTCAACAACAAGATCTATTCTATATAAGATAAAAACAATAGCAGGAAGAGAGATTACTATCTCTCCAAATCATACTCTGATATCTTTGGATGAAGAAAATTTACAACCAATAGTTACAGATATTGGGAATATAAAAAAAGGTATGAAAATACCAGTGATAACTTTGATTCCCGAAATAAATAATGAGGCACCCATAAGAATTTTAAATTATGTAAAAGGAAACGACGTGGTAGAAAAAGAAGGAAAAGTAATGATAAAAAACAAAAGTAACAACTGGGCAATTCAAAATGGTATGCCTAAAGAGATACAAGTTTCTGAAGATTTTGCTTATTTCTTAGGTTTATATGTTTCAGAGGGTTCGACTTTTAATAATCAGGTATCAATTACTAATACTAACTATGAATTATTGCAAATGACCGAAGATTTTTGTAGAAAAATTGGAATATATGAGAAAAACAAGATAAACAAACATTCATTGAGAATTAATAGTCCATCTTTAGTTAGATTTTTACATGAAATTTGTGGCAAACCAGATGAGAGCATAAAAGGAAAGGGAAGATTGTGCTATACTAAAAGAATTCCAAATTTTGTATTTGGATGGAGCAAGAAAAATATTGGTGCTTTTTTGAGAGGCTGTTTCGATGGAGATGGCTCAATAGGAGAACAAATATCTTACACTACAACATCTGAAATTTTAGGGGGAGGCATGTTAAAGTTATTGGAAATTTTAGGAATAAGCTTTTATTTAAATACAAGAGATAAAATTTTTAAAATTACAATTCCGCTGAGAGATATTATAGAGTATAAGCGATTGGTAGGATTTGAAGATAAGGAAAAGAAGACAAAATTAGATAATTTAATTGAGATTTATAAAATTAAGAAAAAACATCCTGAATTTAAGTATAACTTAGTTATTAACGACACTTTATCAGAAAAAATAAAGAAATATATTGATAAAACTCTTCCTTTAAAAGAATCAGAAGTTTTTATTTGCAAATCTTGTAATAAATATATAGAGCAGACAAGTTATTATAAAAATAAAATAAGATATTACTGTAGAGCGTGTAAAAAAGTTTTTTATGGAGATGAAGTAATGAAGAGCAAAATAGAAAAACGAGATTACTTTGATGATAAAGGCAATTTTAAAAAGGGAGCCAAACCTTGGAATTATGGTAATATAAGTGGTAAATTGAGTTTAGATAAATTAAATAAAATAAAGGATAGATACTCTATTAATGAACTCTTTTCAATTCTTGATGGTACGATTAAATGGGAGGAAATTAAGGAGATAGCTTCTGTTCATAATAGCGGAGAAGTTTATGATTTTAGCGTTCCCGAAGTAGAAAATTTTGCTGCGGGCATTGGAGGAATTATAACACATAATTCTGCCTCATTTGCTGGGCAACAAGATTCTTTCTTAAACGTGAAAGGTGAAAAACAACTAATTGAAAAAATTAAAGAGTGTTTTGCCTCATTATTTACTGCCAGAGCAGTTTATTATAGGACAAAGAAAGGATTTGTCCATGATAAATCACAACTTGCTGTAGTTGTCCAAAGAATGATAGATTCAGAGAAATCAGGAGTGATTTTCTCAAAAAATCCTATGAGTGATAAAGATGAAATTGTTATAGAATCTGTTTTTGGTTTGGGGGAGGGAATTGTGTCAGGAAAGATAAAGCCAGACCATATTGTTGTTTCCGGAGATATTGGAAATTTTGATATTAAGGATATTCAAATTGGTGAAAAGAAAATTGCAATTGTCAGAGATTCCTCGGGTGAAACTAAAGGCGTTAAATTATCTGATGATAAAAGGAAACAGCAAGTTCTTGACAGTTATGAAATAAAGATTCTTGCCCAGTATGCCAAGAGGCTTGAAGAGCATTATAAGAAACCACAAGATATAGAATTTGCTATTGCCCGAAGAGAAATTTATATTGTTCAATCCAGACCAATTACTACAACTTTTTCTGAGAAAGAAAGAAAAGAAATTGAGGGCAAATTATTACTTTCCGGGTTTGGAGCTTCTGGAGGAATATCTTATGGAACTGTCAAAGTAATTAGGCACATAGATGAGCTAAATAAAGTAAAGAAAGGCGATGTCCTTGTGACGGAAATGACAAATCCTGATATGGTTGTTAGCATGCAAAAAGCAGCCGCCATTGTTACTGATGAAGGCGGATTGACTTCTCACGCTGCAATTATTTCGAGAGAAATGGGAATTCCAGCTGTTGTTGGAACAGGGGAGGCAACAAGAAAATTATACGATGGGCAAATAGTGACTGTTGATGGCTTTAACGGGAAAGTATATGAAGGAAGAGGGGAGGAAAAGAAAATTGAAATAAAACCAATTGTTCCAACAAAAACAAAAATTAAAGTGATAATAGATATACCTGACTTTGCTGAAAGAGCAGCCATGTCAGGGGCAAAAGAAGTAGGTCTTGTTAGGCTCGAGGGGATTATTGCTTCAGGAGGAAGGCACCCACTATATTTTGTTGAAAAAAAGAGAATTGAAGAATATACTTCGATGCTTTATAATGGTCTTAGAAAAATAGCGCAGAACTTTGAGGGAATGTGGATAAGGACATCTGATATAAGGAGTGATGAGTTTGGAGACCTTGAAGGATCGCCGCACATAAAAGAAGAAAATCCAATGTTAGGAGATCATGGGGTGAGATTTAGCCTAAGACACAAAGAAATCATGAAAGCAGAATTGGAAGCAATTTTAGCACTTATTAAAGAATTTCCCCATAAGAAATTTGGAATAATGTTGCCTCAAGTGATAAGTGTTAAGGAATTTAAAGAAACTAAGGAGATGGGTGTTAAATTAGGAATGGAAGGAAAAGTTGATTTTGGAGTTATGGTTGAAACACCTGCAGCAGTTCAGATTATAAATGACTTATGTGCTGAAGGAATTAATTTCATAAGTTTTGGAACTAATGACCTGACACAGTATATGTTAGCTATTGATAGAAATAATTCTAGTGTACAGGATTTATTTAATGAAATGCATCCTGCTGTTTTGAGTGCGATTTCATATGTTATTAGGAAATGCAAGAAATACAGGGTTGAGACAAGCATATGCGGGCAGGCTGGAAGCAAAGAAGAAATGGCAAGATTCTTAGTCCAAGAAGGCATTGACAGCATCAGCGTAAATGCCGATGCTGCTGAAAAAGTAAGTAAATTAGTAGCAAGTATTGAAGGAAAAGGATATGATCTTTCTATTATGAGAGAAAAGATTGAGAGGAAAGTTGTCGAGGAAATTGGAGGAACTCCTGTTCCGTCTCTATCTTTGAAGAAAGATAGAAATATTGACAATTTATATAATGATAAAATTGTGAAAGGGGAAGATAAAAAAGATTTAGAAAAAGCAGGAAAAGATATTTCAAAATTGCCTGAATTGCATGGATTAATGCAAAGCCTTGAAAAAACATTAATTAAGAATAATGTACCAAACAAAGATATTGAAGAAATAATCTTAGATCAATTAAATGACGATTATCAGCCAGGCCATTCAGAGACAGCAGGAAACAAGAGGAAAAAAGATATTCCTCCTCTTTATGAGGCTGTTCCTATTGACTCTGACTTATTTAACAGGTTGGAGAGGAGTGAAGGTGTGGATGTTTGAGAAATTACTTAGAACTCCCAAACAAATCTTCTAAATTGAGAATATTTAAGGTATTTAAACCTTTCTTTTTGTAACTTCTTTGAAGTGGGGACAGACGAAAGGTTTATAAACCCTTCGTACATATGATAAATATGACAGATGGAAATACACCAGAGAATAAATTTGAGGAATTTAAGAGGTTGCATGGAGAATATAGAAGGTCTGATGAGGCCTCTAAAGCACAAACTGCAGAAGATAGAGTTAATGCAAGAAGATACGCAGCTTCTTTCTTAGCTTCTCAAGGAGAAGGAACTCAATTTGAAGCGTTAAATACCCATGACAATATTAATAGACTTGTAAATGGTGAACAACCATTTAATCAATCAATGGTTGACTTGTTAATTAATGCTGGTAAAACACATTCTACTGATTGTCTTTTTGAAGTATTTAATCCGCAAGGATTAGAAGCAATAATTGGAGATGCTCCTACAGATAAACTATCAAAGAATTTTGTTGGATATACGCCATTTGAAAAAAAGGACGATCAGTGGCATAATGAAAGGGTGGAAGCCCATAGGAGTTATTTTGATTTTCTTTTGGCTGAAAAAGGAGATGAAAATGCTGCAAATAGAGTAACAGGGTATTCTCATGCACAATTTTTCAAGGAAAGTGCTGAAAGTTTGAAGAAAAAATTAGAAGGAAATAAATCACTAAAAAAAGAAACAGTAAGCATAGTTGCAAACGCTTTGTATAATGTTTATATGCATTTTAGAATACCACAAGAAATTTCTCATAAATATGTAGAAAAAGCAAAAAAAGAATCTTATGATGGGTTCACTAAGATGTTTAAGGATGATAAGGAAAGGGCTGTTTATGCAAGAGCAAATATAGTCACAGGTGCAAATGAATTGATGAAACAAGGACAAGAGGGAATTGATAAAGCAGCCAATTTGATTGCGAGCATTGACAGATAGGAGATGAATTGATAACACAAAAAGAATTAGAGAGAAGATATATGAATGCATTAAATTATTTATATATACTACATTAAATAGGGCAAGGTGTATGAGAACAAGCCTAATGGGAGTTGGAGTTTAAAATGACAATAAGACATAAAGGAAGCAAAATTTTTAGAGAAGAAACTTTTAATCAGAGTGATATATATGGTAGATTAGGGGCGTTATCCGTGGCGATATTTGGTGGTCCAAGAATGTCAAGTGTTGTTGTTAATCCTGAAACCGAAGCAGTTACAATAAATGCAAGTTATGGAAGTTATACTGTTGAAAAGAGTGAAATTAATTCTGATTCAACTTGCAGGCAATTAAAATTGCATTATTCTCAATATTAAAAGTGTAACAAAATTTGTATCACTTTTTGACCAAAGTGTAACAAAAAATGTTACACTTTAGAAAGGTTTATTTTTAAAGTAAATATTCTTGTATAAAAATGTCAGAATAAATAATGGTAATGCAATTGAATATTTTAGAAACTTAATATGCTGGATTTTTATTATATATCAAAAATCCTACTTAGGATTTTGAATCATTTTCAAAATTAAAGAAGAGGCTTCTTCTAAGAACTTTTCTGCTTTTTCCTGCCACATATCGATGTCAATACCTTTAATATTAGTTATTGATCCATGAGCTATTCCTTTATGGAGATTATATAGCTCTTTTATCGAAACAACATACTGTTGGTCTAATAATCCTGGATCTGTAAAAGTTTGTTTAAGCATTTGTGGAATGTGTTCCGGGCTTGGAGGAACTTTTCCTGCTGTAATTAACAGAGCTTGGGCAGCATCAACCATCGCCCAATAAACTCCTTCTATGGCTCCTAGTTCTGATGCCCTGCTTCTTGCTAAGTGATATGGGGAACGGGAAAGGGCAGCATAAACGGCTTCAGGAGTTGAGCGAATTTTTCCCTGTATTAATAGGGCCTTTAGCGGGTTGAAAAAGCCACCTATATCAATTAAGGCTTCTCCATACCTGATTATATTAATGACAACAGGATCGCCATAGAGAAGGTCTTGCCACCACGTTGTTAATTTTACAGTGTTAATGTGCAGTTCTTTTCTATATTGGCTATCCGCAATAATTTTTGCTAACTCTTCTCTATACCACGCAATAAGTTCCATATCCCATGTAATAGCTGCATCGTCTACAATTAGAATTATATCAATATCAGAACCAGGAACCGCGACATTTTTTGCTTGAGACCCGAAAAGAACTGATGCTTTTATTAAGCGATCAAATTTTTTGTGGACTTTTACGGCAAAATCCATTGCTACATCTCTCTCTGTTGTTAGTCTTGATTTGGACTCTTCCACAGGAACTAGATCAACTTTTTGCTGCTGTGATTGATTATCTTCTACCATTTTCACCTTTTTATTTTATTTATAAGAGTGATAGGCTTTTAAATATTTGCTGTTTTGGAGCTGGATATTAAAAATGAATTTATATTATTTTTCACATTAAAGTTTCTATAATCATGAATTCTTTCAAATAAAATCATCTTACTTATTTATAGGCTAATACACTAAGGTCTTGCCTTAGGGATAAAGCTAAAACCATGTGATTTATCTGGCGCGCGCGATTTGGTTTTCAAAAGTTTTAAATAACCATTGTAATTATAGTATACATGCCTGAAACAATAAACATGGAAAAGATGTATAGGGAGTTATTATCTCTTAGAAGAGAAATACAATTTATAAAGACGCATATGTTTGATCCAGATACTATTATGACAACAGAAGAAGAAACCCAATTAGAAGAAACTCTCGAACTTCACAAAAGGGGAAAAACAAGAAGATTTGAGGACTTAAAAAAAGAATTGGGTGATTGAAAATGTTTCACACTGAGAAAATTCATTTGCGTACGCTCTGTGGCTTTAGACCGTGAGTAAGCAAATGAATTTTCGAGGTCTGAAAAACTAAAAACCCTCTGGGTTTTAACCCAAAGTTTTTCAGATTTTCTTAGGTCCTCAACCAGAAAGATTTCTTAAAAAAGCTGAAAAGGAATTAAGGCAAAGAATTTGGAAAAAACTTGACGAATTGAGATTAAATCCTTTTCCTTCTGATGTTGTAAGAGTTATTGGAAGAAAAGAAAAAGCTTTTCGTGTTAGAGTTGGAGCTTATAGAATACAATATTATGTTTTCCAAGACAGAAAGGAAATTGCTGTTTTTGATATTGATAAAAGAGAAAGAGCATATGACTAAAGTTTAGAAAGATTATAAAATTCTTTGAAGGTATAGATATAATGAGCAGGGCTGAAATTAAGAAAAAATGGAATAATTGAAAGTCATTCCATCGGTGTTCCGGAAAGCCTGTTTCTTTGGCCAGGAATCTGGCCGCCAAGTTCTGTTGGAAGGCCAGCAAAGCCGGCTCCATAAACTGAATGATGGTAATCAGGATTAAGGCCAAAACCAGCAAAATAACCGCCAGCTCCTCCCGCACCTATCTGTTTGTTCCAATATGGAGCCATTTGCATTGAGTATATTGGAGAGCCGAATGCTGCGAGAGTTTCTGAAAGAGGAGAGACTTGGAAATGCTGATACCAGTCTCCTGTTTCAATAACTTTTTTTAATTTTTCAACCTGTTTTCCATACTGTTTTAAAAGTTCAAAATGTTTTTTTGTGGGGACATTTCCCATTCCCATAGGAAGCTCTGTATGTTCCATTCCGAAATTATCTGAAAGATGTACGTGTTTTACAAAAGGAGCAATATTCTCGGTTTCTTTCAGAATGTCAGATTCATCGTATCCATATTTGCGCATCATATTGATATGGCCGACATCCCAAGTTGCTCCGATTAGTTTTTCAGCTTGCTTTTTTGCTTCATCTTCTGAAACTCCTTCTTTCATTGCTTTTTCTATAAATTTTTCCTGTGACTTTACTATCATTTTTCTAATTTCATCTGCTCTTGAAAGGCCCATTCCGACTGGAGGGTTTTCTATGCTTATTATTGGAGCTGAGTCTTTGTATTTTTGAAATCCCTGGAGGGCAACATTTGCAAAAGTTTCAGATGCTTTTTCAATTGCAAATTCCTCCAAGGGCTTCCATATTTTTGGGGGATTTTTCTTTGTAACAGAATCAATTAAGCGAAGACCTCTTGTAACTTCTTCAGCCAAATCTGAAATTTTTGCTGGATCGTCTTTATATCCCAAGACTTTCGGTGCTATATCGTTCCTAATTTTTTCGAGTTCTTTTTTGTCTTGATCAGATTCTGCGGCTTCATATGCTTCATTAAATAAATCTTTAAATTGCGAATAAGAGTTTTTAATGAAATTGTCAGCCACACTTAAACCATTGACCTGTCTTTTTAAAATTCTTGCTGCATCTTTATCTTCTAACTCTATATTTTCAAGTGCCGTTTGATATTGTTCTGGATTATCTTTGGCTAATTTATATAACTCTAGATAAGCATCTTCTTTTTCCGGAACAAGTTTTTTTAAAGTGTCATTTTTTTTTAATATATCTCTAAATTGTGTGATTTCTGTTATTTGTTCCTGGCCTCTTGTTATTCCGATACTAACTTGGGTAATTTCGTCAAGCCAGCGTTTCTTATTTGTTTCTTCAACTTCTTTTATAAGATCTACTTCTATTTCTTTTCCTTCTTCTTTTTCAAAATGTTCATTTCCGGTTCTGGGCAATTGGCCGAATTGTCCTGTTCTTTCATTGATTACGGCAATTCTTGCGTCAATATCTTCATTATCTTTACCTTTTACTCTGGTTCTAGGTTCTGGTAGGCCATTACTTGAATGGAATGTGACGACTATGTTACCATCGGGATCAAGTTTGTGGGCCCTGTCAATGGCAAGAGACATTTGATTTTCTGCATTTTTTCTTTGAGACTCGTCCCACTGTCTTTCACCTATGCCTGTCGGTTCTATCAAAGGGCCATGAAGAGTTAAATTGAAACCAACTAATTTCTTCAAGCGATTTATTTCTTCAAAGTGTTGCTCCGGGATTGCTTCAAGAACTTTAGGGCTTATGCCTGTTATTTCTATTGTTTTTACTCCCGTATTAAGCTTTTCCATAACTTCTTTTAATTGATTAGCTGTATCTGGCCTTGTTGTTAAAGCAAAGGATTCTGTGGGAAAACGTTCTTCGTATGAGAAACCGAGAGGAGATGAACCAGATTGAGTTTCCGATTCAGAATATTCTGAATCAAAGCTATATCTTGCTCCAGGATAAAAATTTATTGAATCTGCCATTTTTTACATTATTACATTAACCTCTTTTTATCATTATCTCTAGGAGGCGGATTTATTTAAATCTATGGATTATATATTTTTTATAATTAGAAGTAAAATCAGAACATATCTCTTCTTCTCTTATTGACTTCAGGGAGAGTTTTTTCTTTATATGAGTAACGGCTTTCTTGCTCTTGATTTTCCCTTTGTAGGTGGGGCCTTTCTATTTCGTTGTTCATCTTAACAATAGGTCCATTAGAAGGGACTAGGGAAATAAGTCGTTGCATTGGCCTTTGATCCATGGAACCTTCTGCAGATCTCATGAGATTTTCTTGGTGCTGGGTAGTCTGTTGAGAGGCCGAGGCTGCAGAAGACTGGTATGTTCTCTGCCCCGAAGGTTGTTGATATGTATTTTGTTGGGAATAAGAAATAGACTGGCTAAAATTTCTTTGATCTTCTTTTTGAAATTGAGTTTGTTCAAAGGGAAGGACTTCTTCTAATTGTTGAGGAGTAGTATCAGGGCGGAGAGTTATAGGCGTTTCTGAAAGAGGCGCTGATGATGGAGGAGGTGAAAAGATCTGGTCTTTTTCTTCAATTTCTTTTTCTAATAAAGATTCCTCTTCTTTTGGTTTTTTTTCACTTTCTAAAACTTTAATTTCTTTTATTTTTGACTTAATTTCCTTGATTTTATCACTCTGCTTTTTCTGTAGATTTTCTTTTTTTTCAACCCTTTTTGCCATCAAATATTATAGACGAGGAGATATATAAATACTTTTAATAGGAGAAATTGTCTATGCGGATAGGGTTTAAATAGAAAAATAATCTTTTTATCTTATTAGGATGTTCTATTTGATGCAATAAATTCGGATATTTTGGCATTGAGTTCTTTGGGATCTAATGGAACACAACCTAGGTCTCTTATTATCCTCTCTAAATTTGGGCGATGAATTTCTGAATCGTCCTTTTTACTTATATGTTCGACCTCTAAAAGATATGCAAAATTCTTTATATGTTGGACACAGACTACATAAAAATATCCATTTAGATTATATCTCACTTCTAATTTATCTTTTGTCCATGGAGGGTCGGGTTTAAATCCGATAAGTGGGAAAGATGCTTTTAATTTTTCCAAATCTTCTTCAGATTTAAGGTATGCAATTGTCTCTTGTCTACATAAAGATGTTGGATCTCCTTCTTTTATTATAATTTCATATTTACCTGTACTTGACGAGCGTAATCTCACATCATGCGGCCTGTAACGAGTTGTAATTGTTGTTTCTTCTGTTAGTAATTCATGATTTCTTGGTAATTCTGACCTTAGATGATTATAAACTTCTTCTGAAATGAGGGCTTTCATTTCAATTTCATAAAAACAACTTTGTTGCATGAAATATCAATCAAAGAGAGATTATATAAATATTGTTAGAATTTAGTGTAGAGTTTTAAATAGGTTGATAATTTAATATAAAGATTTAGATTAGTAATTGACTATTTTTATTTACTCCCATTTCAATATTAGCCAAATTATTACAGTTCCAATCATAATTATTTATTATATTAATTTATCGTCGGTATTTTAGTTAGTAGATGTATTTTTTAATATTTTTTACTATATGAAAATTAACTTAAAAAGATAGTTTTCTAAAAACTCGATTGATCAAATTTATCTTGATTTTAATGATATTTAAGAATTATTTTACTGTAGGAGAAAATTAATGATTTTTTTTATTAAGATGTATTTAGAGGAATAGCTTTTAAATAATTGCTAACAGTGATTTCATCTCCGGGATTGGTGATGCCTATCCATTTATCTGTTGCTGGATAAATGTGCATTTTAATTTCATCATTTTTTATTAAGTTGTTAAGTTCTTCAGGTAATAAGCATTCTGATATTCTGTCTCCTTTATGAAGTGTTTTAAATATTTCTACTCTCTTTAAAAGTTTTTTTGCAGTTTCAGGATGCAGGGCAAATATATTCATACTACACTTACTTGATTCTGATAGACCCAATGAGGGCAGAGATTCTTTTGATATATTAAGGTATTCTTTAATTTCTTTGACAAAATCTTTATCATCTAATTGGAAAATCGCTCTATTGGTTTTTCCTTCTTTTGGTAATACATCTGAAAGTTTATATCCAAGAGATACTTCATCTTTGTTATCTAGATTTTTTATATGGTCATAGAGAATTTTAAAAGAATTTTCTCCGTAAAGATCGTCTCCATTGCAAATTACAAATGGAAAGTTGATAAGTGGTAGTGCTGATGTGAGTGCTTCAGCGGTTCCCCAGGGCCTACCCCTCTCTTTATCATCATATGATTGAAGTGCATATAGAACAGGAATATTTCGAAATGAGGAATTAAATTTTTCTTTAAAGGGAAATTCTGTTTTACTAGATACAATAAAAATTATTTTATTAAATCCTGCTTTTAGTGCTTGAATTATTGAAATTTCAATTAAGATTTCACCTTTTGGGCCAACTTGCGCAAATTGCTTTATTTTTCCACCAAACCTACTAGATAATCCTGCAACCATGTAAACAATTGCAATTTCATTATTTTTATTTATCATGAAAATAGATAAAAAAGAGAGATTATAATTATTTCTGTTTTAGATGGAGGAATTTTATTACTAAAGATTGATAAATTATTTTCAGAAAAGTATTTTAAGACTGATTTTTATTGGAGATTTATGAGAATAAAAAAAGTATTGGAAAAAGCCAGAGAGGATGACATTGCTTTGACTTTTGATGATGTTAGATTAAGGACAGGGTATTCAAAGACTTTGCCCGATAATATAAATACAGAAACAAAATTTTCAAGAAATGTTGGGCTTAAAATTCCGATTGTTAGTGCAGCCATGGATACTGTTACTGAATATAAATTAGCTATTGAGATGGCAAAACTTGGAGGATTAGGGGTAATTCATAGTATATAAATTATAAAATTTCTTCTTCTTTGTGCTCACCAATGTCTTTCATGGTGAGCATATATGTATGAAGCATGCTCATAGCTCCTGAGAAAAATGCTTCTTCTGCTATTTCTTTTTTGGTTAATTGCTTTAGTT
>JACPLS010000077.1 GCA_016186375.1 Candidatus Pacearchaeota archaeon | reverse complement strand
TCATCCATTGTTCCCATTAAACCATCTCCATCCTGCGCTTCAACTGTTACCCAAAATTCTCCGTGCATACTCTCTGGAGTCTCAACTGTAAGTGTACATTCAAAGTAAGCCATTGTTTCAGGATCGAAAGTAAGATGTTCTTCATCTATTCTGGCATTACATTTTTCAAATGTATCACGGCCTTGATCTCCAATTCTTTGACAGTTTACTTCGATATCGTTTCCTTCACCTTGTGATGATCCGACAGTTCCATAGACATCTATGTTTTGATCGATTTTGTTCTTATCCATGACAAGAACAATCCACTCGATTTTTTCTCCTTCAAAAGCATAATTGTTAAGTCTTTCTATTAACTCTGGTCCTTTTGGATCAGTATTATTGTAGTAAGTGATATTTCCATCTACTCTTCCTGGCTCGGTATTATCATCAACAACTACACGATTATCGCACATCCAGACTCTTGGAGCAAATTTCTCGACAGTTATGTCTGGTGTTATGCCTGTTCCTACTTCAACAGCAAAAACTACAGGAATAAGAGAGACTACTGAAAGAACCAATAAACTCAACACAAGAGTTGTGTATAGAGTTCTCATTTTAATGACCTCCTTTCAATTAATGAAAATAAAATGTAAAAATTATTCCGATATAGTTTCTTAGTGATGTTATTCACAAGTGAAATCTCTTTTTTTAGTGCGAACATGAACAAATTCATCTCGTTGGATATATAAACACTATTATATTTTGAGACAATATTTTTGTTATTACTTTATTTTAATTAAATTATAGAGGGCAAATTCAAATTTATTTTTTGTCGTCTGTATTTTAATGATAAAATAATTGTTTTCATATTTAACAATAACTTCTCACCATGATTTCCATTGAAAATAATTTTTATGCTCCCAGGTAATGAATAAAAAAATCTAAAAATAAAAAAATAAAAATAAGTTGTGTTTTTAGATCGCTTCTCCCCAGAAGAAAATACTACCTGTGTCGAAGTCTCCGTTACATGGTTCTGGCAAGCTTAACTTGAAAGTCAAGGCCATTTCAGCACCCGGTGTTAAGACGTTTGCTAGATAGTAACCAGCCAATGGTCCGGTTGTTGTAGATCCTGCTTGAAGGATCTCAAATCCATAATAGAATGGATCTGGATTGTTGAATCCTGTTCCATAGCCTATATTAGTGTATCCTTCTGCATCATTGTTTCTATCCCCTCTGCCTGGTGCATCATCTCTCCCAATGTCAACTGTAGATGAGTAAGCTCCGCTAGTTGCGAAGTATCTGAATGCACTAAGACTTAACTGATTTGTAGTTGGGCATCTTGCTCCTGATGAAGAAGAATCATAAAAGTCTGTTCCTGATATAAACATATCAAGAAGAACTCCCGATCCTGCTTCTGCATCATTTCCATCATCCATTGTTCCCATTAAACCATCTCCATCCTGCGCTTCAACTGTTACCCAAAATTCTCCGTGCATACTCTCTGGAGTCTCAACTGTAAGTGTACATTCAAAGTAAGCCATTGTTTCTTTATCGAAGGTTAATCGCTCTTCTTGAATTCTAGCATTACATTTTGTAAAATTAGCATTCTCTAAATCAACCATTCTCTGACAATTTACCTCGATATCGTTTCCTTCACCTTGTGATGAACCGACAGTTCCATAGACATCAATATTCTGATCAATCTTATTCTTATCCATAACAAGAACAATCCATTCGATTTTTTCTCCTTCGAATGCATAGTTATTAAGTCTTTCTATTAACTCTGGTCCTTTAAGATTTCTTGGAGGGGTACCTGTATTTGGATAATACACAGGATCGCCATCTACTCTTCCTGGTTCAGTATTATCATCAACAACTACTCTGTTATCACACATCCAGACTCTAGGAGCGAATTTCTCCACAGTTATATCCGGAGTAATCCCTGTTCCTACTTCAACCGCTAGAACAACAGGTATTAATGAAACTAATGAGAGAACCAATAAACTCAACACAAGAGTTGTGTATAAATTTCTCATGTTAATGACCCCCTTTCAATTAATGAATATAATTCTTTGTTGTAATTATTAAATGAATTAATATTTTCAAATATGATGTAATTCTTAAGTAAGGTCACTTTTTTTAATGCGAACATTGCAGAATCTCTATAGTCGCATATTTAAACACTATTATAATTTGAAACAATATTTTTGTTATTACTTTATATTAACTAAATGATCGTACATATTTTAAGATTGTTTTTTTTATCGTCTTTATTTTTTAATTAATTAATATATTTTCATTAGGAAATATTATTTATCTTTATTTTTAAGAGAAAATCAAATTTTTTTGATTTTCAAAAACAAATATCCTAAATATGATTTTATTAATATATTTAATTCCATTGATTAGTATAATTTTTTGGGAATTATCTATCATAGAAATTCTGATCAAATACAATACCAATTATCAGAATTTACGATAAAAATTAAAATATTAATTAAAAATTCAGATTAAAGAGTATATTTTTCTTATATATTACTCACTAGAGATAATTAAAAATGAATTAGTTTATTTAAGATAACTCCCTCAGATTATTTTTTGTTATTATCTTCATAATTATTGATCTTCCTCTAAATTTGGTCTGTTTTCAATATCAATTAAATTTATTAAATCTAAATGTTTCCAAATATAATGAAAAATATCGATTCTAGCGAAAAAAGAAGAATGTTTACAATAATCTCCTTATTAATTATTTTAATTGTATTCCTTTTCCTATTAAAATATAAACTTATAACAAACAAAGAAGAAGTCAATCTAGATGGAATTTTTAACCACGATATTCAATCTGAAGACATTGAAATATTTGCACAGGACTTAAATACGCCCTGGGAAATCGTTTTTCTCCAAGATAATGAGGCATTAGTAACTGAAAGGTCAGGGAACCTTATTAGAACGGGCATTGATAAAAAATCTATTAGAGTTAAAGGCGTTACAGCAATTGAAGAAGGAGGACTACTTGGTTTAGCACTTCACCCAAATTTCAAAAATAACCATTGGATTTACTTATATCTTACTTCTGAAGTAAATGGAAAAATGGAAAATAGGGTTGAAAGATATAAACTCGATTTGGAAAATAGTACACTAAAAGAAAAACTTACCTTAATTTCAGGAATACCCGGGACAGCATATCATAATGGAGGCAGATTAAAGTTTGGACCTGATAATTATCTTTACATAAACACAGGTGATGCAACAGAATCATATCTCTCCCAGGACATAAACTCTACAGCAGGAAAAATATTAAGAGTAGACGAAAATGGTAAAACTCCCAGAGATAATCCATTTAAAAATAAAGTTTACTCTTATGGGTATAAGAATCCGCAAGGCTTAACTTGGGACGATAAGAACAGAATATGGGTGACTGATAATGGCAGGTCAGGAGTTAAGGTTGGCTTGGATGAGTTAAATTTAGTAAAAAAAAAAAAAAATT
>JACPLS010000076.1 GCA_016186375.1 Candidatus Pacearchaeota archaeon | reverse complement strand
CTAATTTATCTTCTAAATTTGAGCGTGTTGGATTCTGTCCGCGTGCATATTCCCATCGCGCTTTCTTCCCGAATTCTGGTTGTTTGTATGTTTTTGTTCTGACAAGTGAAGGAACTATTGCTCCTGTTAAAGAATCAGGAAATTCGCCTCCATGAACTAAAATCGAATCAAGGTCTAGAGCATTGTGTTTATTCATAGCTATATTTTTCAATAAGGATATATAATTATTTGTGACAAAAATATTCTGATAGGAATATTTATATAGATAATTTCTTTAAGATATCTTGTGCATAAGAAATCTTTAAATAGTTGTGTAACAAATAAATAATATGGGCAAAATAACATTGAATATTCCGGATGATTTAGAACAAGAACTTAAAATCTCTAAGTTAGATGTATCTAGAGTAGTTGTTTCTTCTATTAGAAATGAAGTGATGCGATTTATTGCTCTTAAAACTTTAGCATCTAAAAGTAAGCTTACTCAAGAAGATGCTA
Organism: Candidatus Pacearchaeota archaeon; assembly: GCA_016186375.1. Taxonomy (GTDB): domain Archaea; phylum Nanobdellota; class Nanobdellia; order Pacearchaeales; family GW2011-AR1; genus VGKP01. The sequence goes on along the minus strand of JACPLS010000076.1, from coordinate 14,407 downwards.
TTGAATTAGGTAAAAAAATTAAGGAATTGGCGATGAAGAGGTAAAAAATGCTTCTTGTTGTTGATGCAAATGAGTTATTCTCTGCAATGATTGCAAGAGGTAAAGCATTAGACCTTTTCTTCCATAATGATATTGAATTAATATCGCCTTCTTTCATAATAGAAGAATTTGAGAAATACTATGAGGAAATTGCAGATAAATCTGGATTTTCGGTAGAAGAGACCATCTCTTTTTTTCTTCTTTTATTACCGCAGATTAAATTTGTTAATGGTGAAGAATATTTTTCATTTCTTCCTAGAGCAACAGAAATCTCCCCTGATCCAAAAGATGTTCATTATTTCGCCATTGCTTTAAAGTTTAACTGTCCTATCTGGTCTGAAGAAAGAAAGCTTAAAGAGCAAAAACATGTTGAAGTCATAACAACAAAAGAGCTTTTAGGAAGAATATAAAAGATGGTATTTGACATTACACACTTAAAAAAGATAAGAAGGCAACTCGGATTGACGCAGCATCAGTTTGCAGTACGCGCAACAATTAGTCAAAGCATGGTTGCTAAGATAGAATCTGGAAAGATAGATCCTACTTATTCTTATGTAAAGAAGATCGAAGAAGCCCTTGCTAATTTGCAAGAGAAACACGAATTAAATGCTAAAGATATTATGTCTAAGAAAATAATTTATACGGATGCAAAAGAGAAAATACATAATGTTATTGCAATAATGCAAAAACATTCAATATCGCAGATTCCTGTCTTTGAAAAGAATAACATTATAGGCATAATATCAGAGTCGTCAATTTTGAAGAAAAATTTGGAAGATATTTATGATAAACTTGCTAAAGATGTTATTGAAGAAACTCCCCCAATTGTATCTCCGCAAACAAAAATTAGTGTTATTAAGAGTTTGTTGCAATATTATCCATGTATTTTAGTTAGAGAAAGGATATCATTTTTAGGCATAATAACTAAATCTGATTTAATAAAAAGTCTAAGATAATAAAACTTAAAAGCTACTTGACCGTTAAGTGCTTATGGAATTAGGGTGGATTTTGTATTTATTAATAATAATGGTATTTTACGATTTATCATTACACATTATTGAACTTCTTGTTGGTTTAAAAAAAGCTAAAAAATTTCGCCCCTATTATCCTAATTTTGAGATCAAGGGTAAATGGAATTTTATTTATTATACTGCTTTTTGGATAATATACTGGGGAATAGCGTTTATTCTTTTGATTATTTACTTGATAATTAATCTAATTCCTCTTTTTTAAATTCAAGTGTTTTGATAGGTAATTGGATATTTAATATCTTACAAGATAATAAAACTTAAAAGCTCTATATTTTTATGATTTTGATGTATATTTTAGGGTTAAACATAGGGCATAATGCAACCGCTTGCTTATTGAAAGATGGAAAAATCATAAGTTGTGTAAGTGAGGAGCGGTTTTCTCGCATAAAGAATCATCATGGGATACCATTTTCCTCTATTCAGTTCTTATTAAAAGGAATTGGGATTAAGATTAAAGATATAGATTTAATTGTTCTTGACGATCAATATCCCGTTGAAAAAAATCCTCATTTTGGCAAGAACTTCTTGAATGCTTATATAAGCAAATCAAAAAAAAATAAAATATTCTCTTTTTTGGGATATAAATATACTAAATTATTTAATAGATATTATAGTATTAAAGAGAAATTGAGAGAGAAAAAGAGAGGATATTATAGAAAAAATATAAGAAATCGGTTATCTAATGAACTAAATTTTGATAAAAATAAAATAATGATTACAGATCACCATTTGATGCATGCTTTTAGTTTAATTGGAAATCTGGATAAAGGAAAAAAATGGCTTATTTTTACACTTGATGGAGAAGGCTCCGGATTGTGCGCTTCTGTTAATATTTATGATGGAAAAAATCTAAATGTAATTTCTAGAACGAGAAAAACAGCATCTTTAGGATATTTTTATGGATTAGCAACATTATATCTAGGAATGAAACCTCTTGAACATGAATTTAAAGTCATGGGCTTGGCTCCTTATGCAAAAGCACATAATATAGATAAGATTTATAGTAAAATTAGAAGTTTATTTAACATATATAATGATTTGAAATTTCATTCTTCTTTTAGCATGCCTTTTGCAGATCATTTTTTCAATAATGAAATGAAATATGTTAGATTTGACACAATTTCTGGAGCTGTTCAAAAATTAACAGAAGAATTATGTTGTGAGTGGGTTGAAAAATCAATAAAAAAAAACAGGAATTGAAAATGTTGCACTTGCTGGCGGAGTATTTATGAATGTTAAAGCGAATAAAAGGATTTCTGAGCTGCCAGAATTAAAAGAATTATTTGTAATGCCCAGTGCGGGAGATGAAAGCAATGCAATTGGTGCTTGCTTTTATGGATACAAATTACTTTGTAATATATATAAAATTAATTTTAATCCTGAACAATTGACACATTTATATCTTGGTCCAGAATATGATAATAAATATATAGAAGAACTGATAAAAAAGAAAAATTTAGCTGATAAATACAAGATAAGAAAAGAAAAAAATATTAATTTAACTATAGCTCGACTATTAGCAAAAGGTGAAATTGTTGCAAGATGTAGTGGAAAAAGTGAATGGGGGGCAAGAGCTTTAGGAAACAGGTCGATATTAGCAAATCCTTTTCATTCTGACACAATAAGAATATTAAATGAAACTATAAAAGACAGAGATTTCTGGATGCCTTTTACACCATCAATTTTAGATAAATTTGAGAAGAAATACATTCTGAATAAAAAAAGAATTTTTTCTCCATATATGGCAATAACTTTTGATTCAACTGAAGATGCAAGAGAAAAAATGCCTGCAGCTATGCATCCTTATGATTTTACGATAAGACCGCAGATTGTTACAAAAGAATATAATAAAGATTATTATGATATTATTGAGAAATTCAGCAAGTTAACTAGTATAGGTGCTATTTTGAACACTTCGTTCAATTTGCATGGAGATCCAAATGTTCTTAAGCCTGAAGATGCTTTACATACAGTTGAAAACTCCTCTTTAAAATATTTAGCAATGGGAGATTATTTATTTGAGAAAAAAATTAAAAATTAAGGGAAACTATAATATAGTTATATTTTTAATGTATAATAAGAAATATATTAGATAATTGTATAGGGTGAATAATGGAAGTATTTTTAAACTTCTTATTTTGATTGATTATATGAGTGGATATAATTTGTTTAGAAAAGGAAAAAGGCTTTTTGATGCTGGAAGATTTGAAGAAGCTGAAAAGCCATTATATAATTTTCTTGTTGAAAATCCAAGACATATTGAGGCTAGGAATTATTTGGCGACTATTTATGCAAGTCAAAGGAAAGCATCTAAAGCAAGAAGATTAGCTACAAAAACTGCTGATTTATCAAATGGAGAACCATCGGGTCTTGTTAGTGCAGCATCTATGATTAGTGATTTAGATCCTGATAAAAGCATACAAATACTTGAAGATGCGCTAAGAGAATGTAATAGACGTGGAAAGGATAAAGATACCGAAGCTGATATTCGAAGAGGGCTAGCTAAGGCATTTGAAGTTAAAGGAAATCATCATAAATCTCAAGATGAAAGAAAGATTGCTGATGATTTAACAGGAATTGGTGGACCACCTAGAGGAGAGATTTTTGGGCAGTATTACTGGGATTAATCATGATTTAAAATCCTCTGGATTTTGCTTTTTCAAGTTTTTTCTTATCGTGAAGTGCATTCTTTACAGCTTTAAACATAAAAATCTTTCCAAAAAAAGCATTAACTAATAGACTATAAAAATATGAACTTACAAGAAGTTTTTTTTGAAAATATAAAGAATAAAGTTTATCAAGAAATTTCATTTGAAATGCGATGCCTTGTTTTTCATAATTCTTTAAAGGCATATTTTTTATTTTAACTAAAGGAATAGAAACAAAAACAGTATTTTTATCTTCAATAAAATTAAGATTGTTTTCAAGAAAACAATACTTTAATCTGTTGTAATTTTTGAGAAAATAAGACTTTCTTATCATTATTTGTTCAGGAATTAATAAAGAATTAAACCATGGTTTTTCTAATTTTAGATATCCTACTTTGGCTTTATAAAGAATATAGTTTCCAAGTAATTTTGAATTAACATAATAATCACAACAACTTATGTCTTTCCCTGATTTTTCAAGTGAATATGCCTGTATTTTATTCTTATATGTAGAGTTTATTGCTCTATTTGAAAGGAAAGAAATATATTCTACATCTTTTATTTTCTCTTTTAAATTTTTATCATCTTTTAAATTATCGATTTTTAAAGAAATCAATTTCTTGTGAACGTCTGGCAAACCAAGATTATGAGATTTAAATTTCGATAATTTTAAAAAGAAGTTCTTTAAAAAAATATCTTGATTATGATATTTGATAACCCTTTTATAAAAATTCGAGGCTATTTTTTTGCGTTCATTCTCATTATTCAAATAATATTTTATCTTTCTTAATAAATCTTCTTTATCCTTGAACATTACTAATTCTTTATTTTCTTTAAAATAATTTAAATATCCCTTATAATACTCAAGTAAGAGGAAAGAATTACATGCACCAATCTCAATAACTCTTCCTTTGAAGTTAGGTTTTCCATATCCACCCATTGTGAAACAAAGATTTATTTTTGTTTCGTTTACTGTCTTACCGAGATATTCAGCAGCAAGATATCCTTTATAGGCTTTTAATAATTTTGGATATTTAGCCCATCCTTCTCCCCAAACAGATATATTTATTCTTTTTTCTAATAAAAAGGAGACTAATTCAGCTCTGCTATCATTAGCCCTACCATAAAAACCAACATCAAACCTCTTTTTAATTTTTATAGGCTTGAAAATCTCACAATTTGTATGATGGGAGAGAGCAATATTTTTTATACCGTCTTTTTTATGAGGTGCTACTATATCCTCTTTAGCTACTCCAACTATGGCATAATCAAAAAAATGTATATAATATCTTGAAAAATCTTCATATCTTGAATCGTCATCTGAAAATAAATTTATAGTAATTGTCTTCGGAGAAACCTTCTTTATATGCTCTAATGTTTCAATCTCAAATTCGTCATATAGCAACATCATAAAAACATAATCTGGCATTTCTTTTTTTATTAGGTTAAGAAACTTTTTGTTCATCACTTCCTTACCATATCGAAAATATTCTTTTGCAGGATCAAAGACAATTATATGCTTAAACAATTTCTTCAATGAGAGATAGAAATTTTGATATGGACTATCATGTTCGTCTTCAGCTCTCCATGGGGCGAAAAGAAATTTTTTTGTATCTAATATTTTTAATAGCTTGTTTTTCATATTATAATCATTTTTTACATAAATATATACTTTTTGGCTAATTTTAATTACTTAATTTTGATACTAAATTTAAAAGAAGATTTATAAATAAAGCACTAATTTGATAAGGATGGAACCAAAAAATAATGATTATGCCGTTGCTTTAATATTCAGAAAATTTGACAACAGAAAAGAGATTTATTTACAGAAAAAAGATTTGGGATATCCATGGTTTCCTGGAAAATGGTGTATTCCTGGTGGGAAAATAGAATCTGGAGAAATTCCTATTCAAACTTTAGAAAGAGAAATAAAAAGAGAAGAGTTAGGTAATGTAATAGATAATGTGAGATATTTTATGAAACACCCATACGAGGATGAGAGTGAATTCGGTTTTAGAAAAGGAATTCAATATGTATTTATATGTGATTTTTCTGGAAAATTGGAAGAATTGAGAATAAGGGAAGGAGGGGGCTTTGGATTTTTTGCAGAACAGGAATTACAATCTGTTCCTATTATTAGGCATGATTACGAAGTTATTCAGGAAGGATATAAAGCTTTACGAAACGGCTTTTAATAGAAACTTAGCGATATCGGCGTTGCATGCCTGAATACTCGGAATTGTTGCATTAAAATCATATTCTAAATCTGAAATAGGCAGTCCTTGAAATGTTAAATTTATTCCTCCTGCCTCGCCAATTAATAAATTTCCTGCTACCAATTCATGAGCTTTTTGACAACTAGAAATCCGCCCATCGGCACAACCTTCTGCAACTAAGGCCATTTCTAATGCAGCTGAGCCAAGATTTCTGAAAAAACCATTTGGAAGTTTTGACCGAATTTCGGCATCTCTTTGCGTATAAATCTCAATGAAGGCAAAAGATTCTCTGTTTCTCCATAAAGTTTTATCCGAGACCTCACATCGTATGGGTTTATTTTCTGAATATCTCCCTTTATAAAAACACCCCTTTCCTCTTTCTGCATACCACAAATCATTGTCAGTTAAAGAGATCACTGCTGTTGCAATAGCATCTGAATATTTTGGAGAAGTAGATTCTAGGATAGTTATTAAAGCAGAATAAGGTAGACGAGTTTTGCGCATGAAATTCATGCTACCATCAAGAGGATCTATAGCAACAGTATATTTATCACCCATTTTCAAAGGAGGACCGGTTTTCAATATTTCTTCAGAAAAAATTATCCCTGGAAAATTTCTATTCCGAAAATAATTTATCAATAAAGATTCAGCATTTTCGTCTGCTAGAAGAGTGTCTGAAAATGTTCCAGAAAAATTTCTACTTGATTCAAAATATTTCCATCTATATTTTAAGAGTAAAAGAGGATTTATGCAGTATTGATTTACTAGATTTTCCATGAATAACATTCTATGAAATCATTATTTAAATATTATTATTGCAAAAAAGTTGTTTTAATTAATTTTAAATCACTTTCGTTTAATAATATTTAAAGTGATGAAATCTTTTATGTTAAATGTTGAGCAAAATATATTTCGGACAACAGGCATATTTATAAACGTCTGTTTTATGGGAGTAAGATGGCAAAAACACTCAATGTAGGACTTCCGGTAATGCTTCAATCAGAACCAGAAATTCAAGCTTTCTTAAGAGCGAAAGAAAGAATAGAGAATTATGGACAATCTATTGGGCAACCATTGAATGTTGGAGTTTTTCTTTTCTATTTACCTTTTGCATTGAAGGATGAAAATAGAGAAAGAGCTTTAGAAAATCAAAGTAAATACCATGTGCCTATTTTGCATGCTCAAGCTTCTTTTCAATTAAAACATAATCTTGTATTTAGTAGAAATCAGGATAGCAGTTTAGAAGGAAGAAAAGATCTTCTTGATACTGTTATTGTACAAACTGCAGAGCTAAAAGAACATGATACTTCAAAATTCCCAGTAGATGTTGATTTCAATGTTGGAGCATATTTATGCAGGCAAATTCCAGAAAAAAGACCTGTTCCTTTTATTTATTCTATCGATGAAATTTTACCTCAAAGAGAAGAGTTATAGAATCTATGAAAAGAATTTCTGGTGGGAGAATTGTTTTAGATGTTGCGCATTGGGCGGCAGCAAGGAGCGCTCCTGAACTGTTCGAAAAGAACAAAGCATATGAAGATAAAGAACTTTTATTTAAAACTGAAGGAATTAAATCCTGGGACGAATATGTTGAAAGAAATCCTGATTTAAATTCTTATATTCCACATACAAGAGTCTTTCACATGAGTAATTCAACTGGCTTGGGAGTTTATTTAGATGAAGAGAATTTAGAAAAATGGGGAGATGTTGGAACAGTAGAAGGTCTTGTTCCAAGAAGTGATTTTTATAAATGGTTGATGTAGCAAGAGAAAAAGGGCAACCATTAATTATTGAAGTTGAATATGATGTTAAAAATATTCCTCAAAATAATTATAAGGAAGCCGATCCTATGCTCTCTTATATACTTACTTAGATTATATTACTTTGTACTTGATTTTTAAAACAGTTTCTATAAGAACTATAGTAAAAGCTAGTGAATTACCTATTATAATTGGCCAATCTACCCTTAAAATACCATATATAATCCACAAGAAACAGTTTATTAAGAACATTATTAACATCAAAAAAACGATGTGCCACCGCAGCTTAAAAGCTGCGGTTTGTGACAGGCACTCGTTTTTTGGATGCTCAAAAAGTTACCGCACTTTGAAAGGTGCGGTTTTCTGGAGACTTTTTGACATGACAATCGAAACATCTTCAGCTCTTTTTATTCTTATCGTCTTGATTAATTGTGGAAGCATAATAGAAGTGCCTACGCCCGCTGCTATGAATCCTATAATATTTATAAATAAAGTCATTTTAAAAATAAGTGCGGGCACTTTATAAGTCTTTTTGTAGAATTATAATCTTGCACTATTTTCTAAATACAATTAAAATAACCTAAATATTTATAAGTTTGATTATTTATTTTTCATGATGATTAATAATCAAGATTTTTTCAAAGAAAAGAGAGTCTTAGTAACAGGAGCTTCCGGCTTGATAGGTAGTCATCTATTGATAGCGTTGCAAAAAACGGGAGCGTTAATACGTGCAAGTATTCATGATAAACCAGCACAAGTTACTTATCAAGATGTCGAGTATATAAAAGGAGATTTAATTAGAAAAGAAGATTGTAAGAGAGTTGTTAAAGATATGGATTATGTTTTTCATTGTGCTGCACAATCTTTTGGTGCGAAAATAATGAAAGAGGATCCTAAATGTTTGGTTACGCCTAATATAATAATGAATGCAAATTTGCTTGATTCCAGTTCAGAAGAAGGAGTGAAAAAGTTTCTTTTTATAAGTTCTAATACTGTTTATCCTGTCCTTGACAGGCCGGTAAAGGAAAATGACGCAAACGGAGATTTCTTTGAACTTTATGTTGGAGTCGCAACAGTAAAATATTTTACAGAAAAACTCTGTGAATTTTATTCAAAAAAATATCCTATGAAATGTATAGTAGTTAGACCAGCAAATTTCTATGGAGAATATGATAAATTTGGAGAAGGAAGCCACGTCATTCCTGCTTTAATTCAAAGGGCATTAAAAAAGGAAGATCCATTTATTGTATGGGGAACAGGTGAAAACATTAAAGATTTTATGTATGCTGGTGATGTTGCTGAATATATGCTTAATTGTTTGGAAATGGGAATTAGCCCAATAAACATAGGGTCTGGAAAAGGGTATTTAGTTAAAGAAATAGTACAAACAATTTTAGAACTGACAAACTTTAAAGGGAGAGTTGAATATGACCCAACAAAACCAGATGCAATTAAATATCGGGTACTTGAATCGAAATTTAAAGAAAATACAAGTTTAAGAGAAGGATTAAAGAAGACTATTGATTGGTATAATTCTTTAACATATAGCAATATAAAATAGCATCTGCATCAAAGATATATTTATATACCCAATCATATAAAATTTTTTGAAAGGTGATATACAACATAATGGATAACTTAATGAGCAAGGGGGAATTGCTTGAATTCGAAAAAGATGTAAAACAAATGTACCTTGATGGAAAATTAAGAAGCCCATTGCACTTGAGCGGTGGTAATGAAGAGTTCCTCGTTGCGATATTTAAAGACATAATGCCGGAAGATTGGATTTTTACAACATATCGCAGCCATTATCATTCTTTATTAAAAGGAGTGCCAAAAGAATGGTTGAGGCAATGGGTATTAAAAAATAAAAGTATACATGTAATGAATAAAGAACACAAGATTGTTACTTCTGCGATAGTTGGAGGGACTTTATCACCCGCACTTGGAGCGGCTTTCGCAATAAAACTTAAAAATGGGAAAAATAGAGTTTGGGCATTTTGTGGAGACATGACTGCAGAAACAGGAACATTTCATGAATGTACAAAATTTGCACAAAGACATGATTTACCAATCACTTTTGTCGTAGAAGATAATGGTTTAAGCACAGATACTCCGACACAAGAAGTATGGGGACTTAAAAATGGCGGACCAAAAGTGATAAGATATAAATATAAGAGGATTTATCCTCATTATGGTGTTGGCGTTTTTGTAGATTTCAAAGATATAGGAATTTAAAATGGGAACGTATAAAGAAGAATTATCAAAAGCAATGGATCTCCTAGCGGCAGATTTGAGAACAATTTTTATTGGGCAAAATATGATATATGGCGGGACTTCTATGTTTTGGACTTTACAAAATATACCAAAGGAAAAGAGGATAGAGTTACCTGTATTTGAAGAAGTCCAGATGGGTATGAGCACCGGTATGGCGTTAGAAGGTTTTATACCTGTTAGTATTTATCCACGTATGGATTTTTTAATCTGTGCAACTAATCAATTGATAAATCATTTGGATAAAATGAATGAAATGTCTGATGGACAATTTAAGCCGGTAGTAATAATTAGAACTGCTATAGGAAGCACTAAGCCATTAATGCCTGGTCCGCAACATAGCCAAGATCATACTGATGCGTTGAAACATTTATGTAAACACATTAATGTTGTAAAATTGGAGAGTGCTGAACAGATTGTTCCTGAATATCAAAAAGCCCTTAATGCTGATAGACCAACAATTCTAGTTGAAATCCCAGATATGTATAATAAAGATTTAGAAGAAAATTTAAAGGAAGCAAGAAAAAATATAATCACATGAAAGGAATAATATATAAATCGGTCAAGCCAGTTCATGAAGATGAAAGAAGAGCCTTGATAGAAGCCTTCAATGGAGATTTTACAGCTAAGCAACTTAAAATTCTTAAAATAAAAAAAGATTCTGTTCTAGGAAACCATTATCATCCCTATAGACAATTTTTTTATTTTCTTAAAGGAGAGGCAGAATATACTTTCTTAAATATTAATACTGGTGAAAAAGAGAATATCCATGCAAAGGAAGGAGATTTTATAATTATAGATCCTTTTATTGCCCATAAAGCGTTACAAAAAGAAGGAAATGTTATGGTTGAAGGAAATGAACAAAAATACACCTCTCCAGATGTAGACGACTTAAAATATGAAATCAAATAAAAAATCTAAAATAGAATCAATGAATGTAGAAAAAATTGAAATAGCAAACGAGGATAATAGAAGAGTTATTAAAAATATTTTTAACGGGAAATTTACTGCACGCCAAGCGATAATTATAGAAATTAAAGAAGACAGTATACTTGGAAAACATTATCATCTTTATGATGAAATATTTTATTTGTTAAAAGGAAAAGCAGACTATAAGTTTGTTGATGTAGAAAGCGGAGAAGAAAAGAAAATCGAGGTTAAAGAAGGAGAAAAAATTAAGATTCCTTCAAAAACTTACCATGAGGCTTTTATGCCTAAAGGTTCTGTTATAATCGGATTAACAGAAAATGAATATGTCAATGCACAGATAAATGATCTTAAATATGGAGAAAAATAAAATGGTTAAAAATCTTATAACGGGAATTGGAGGATTTGTTGCTTCACACTTAGCTGATCATTTACTAGAAAAGGGGGAAGAGGTCTATGGAACTTATAGGTGGACTGAAGATCTGTCGAGGATAAAACACATAAAGAATAAAATAAAAATGATTCCTGCAGATTTACTTGATTTTGTCAGCTTATTTAGGGCTATAGCTGATAATAAACCTGATTACATTTTTCATTTAGCAGCACAAAGTTATGTTCCAGACAGTTTCACTAATCCAATTGTAACAATTGAGACGAACACAATTGGAACAGTTAATCTTTTAGAAGCTATAAGGTTATATAGAGATTATATTGATAAAAATTATGATCCCGTAGTTCATGTTTGCAGCAGTTCTGAATATTACGGGAAAGTTAATGAAAATGAGATTCCTATTACAGAGAAAAATGATGTTCGACCAGGGAATCAATACGCAATTGGAAAGGTTGGAGCAGATGCTGCAGCTTACTTTTATTTCAATTACTATGGCATTAAGACAATAAGGACTAGAATGTTTACTCATACAGGAGATAGGAGAAGTATGATGAGCGCTGAATGTAATTTTGCAAGGCAAATCGCATTAATAGAAAAAGGATTACAAGAGCCTGTTGTAAAACATGGCAATCTTAATTCTGTTAGAACATGGGCAAATGTAAAAGATGCTGTCAGGGCATATTACTTATTGGTCAGGAAAGGAAAACCAGGAGAAGTATATAATATTGGTGGAAAGGTAAATAAGACCATTGGAGAAATGCTTGATTACATGATAACCCTAAGCCCAATGAAGGATAAAATTAGAAAAGAATTAGATCCTTCCCTTGTAAGAAAAGTTGATGTAAACCTCCAAATAGTTGATTACTCCAAATTTCAGAGGGATACTGGATGGGAACCAGTAATTAGTTTTGAAGAAACTATTAAAGAAGTCTTGGATTTCTGGAGAACAAATGTCTAAAGGATTTTTATCAGAAAGCGAATATAAGTTTATTCTGGAAAGAGTTCCAATAGTTACTGTTGAGGCAGTAATTACAAGAAATAACCGAAGAAAAAAGGAATTTTTATTGGCGAAAAGAACAAGAATACCTGAAAAAGGACTGTTTCATGTTATTGGAGGAAGATTGTTTTTGGGAGAGAATACCGAGAGCGCCATTAAAAGAGTTTTAGAGAGGGAAACGAGTGTAAAAAATTTTAAAAGTAAGTTTATTGCTATAGATACTCTTTTTGCAAAAGAATCAGAAGCCGGGCCAGGATTTCAAGCACTGTCTTGTATTTTTGAAGTGAAAACCAAAGACAAGATAATTTTAAATAGAGAAAACTCTGAATTTAAGTGGTTGTCAAAAATTGATGATACGGTAGCAGAAAATGCAAGGAGAATAATATCTCATGTTCAAAGATAAAAATGTATTAGTTACTGGGAGCGAGGGTATGATTGGCAGAGAATTAGTTGAAATGCTTGAAGCTAGAGGAGCTAGAGTAAAAAAAGCTGATTTACGCCTTGGACATGACTTAATATATTTTGATAAATGCCTGGAAATATGTAAAGGAATTGAAATTGTTTTTCACCTTGCAGGGATTAAGGGGAATCCTAAGATGACTGCTGAAAGACCAGCAGATTTTTTTGTTCCTATGGTTCAATTTAATACGAATATGCTTGAAGCTGCCAGACTATCTGGAGTAAAGAGTTTTCTTTATACAAGCAGTATTGCAGTCTTGAATCCAGAAACTGATGAATATCCTGCTTGGGCAAAGATGACGGGAGAAAAACAAATTGAAGCTTATAGAATTCAATATCCAGATGGAATGAAATGTTGTATTGTAAGACCTGCAAATGTCTATGGAAGATACGATAATTTTGAGGCTAAACATGCAATGGTTATAACTGACCTAATAAGAAAAGCTGTAACTGGAAAACTTGAAGTGTGGGGCGACGGAAGCCAAGTTAGAGATTTTGTAAATGCGAAAGATGTTGCACTAGGAATGATTATTGTTATGGAAAAAATGCCTCAAGAGCCAATAAACCTAGGAAGTGGAAAAGAATATAGCATTAAAGAAATTGTTGAAATTATTGCTAAAGAATTAAGTGCAGAAGTAACTTATGATACTACAAAACCTAGTGGTGGACAAAAAAGAGTTATGGATATTTCAAAAGCTCAAAATCTGGGATTTGAGCCCCAAATTAGCATAGAAAAAGGAATATTAGAAATGGTTGAATATTATAAAAAAACACATCAAAAAACATGAGCTGGACAGATAAAAAAGCAGTAGAAACTATTAAGCAACTTAGAGATTCTTTTAAAGTTAATACCTTTGTGGAAACTGGTACATTTAAAGGAATCAATGCTCGATTACATGCGAAAAATTTTACTGAAGTTATAACTTGTGAACTTATAAAAGATTATTTTTTAATTGCACAAGAAAAATTAAGATCTTTTATTAATGTTAAAATAGTTAATATTTCAAGCCCAGAATTTTTAAAACAGTTTACAGAAGAATATAAAAATAGCGGAAGAAATGATATGATCATTTTTTATCTTGATGCCCATTTTTATGATCCTAATATACCAAAGGAAAAGAGGTTTGTTGTATTAGATGAACTAAGAGCTCTGAAAGATTTCAAAAATGGAATAATAATTATACACGATTTTGATAATGGCCTTGGTCATATAACTTATGATGGACAGCCCTTAGATATTTCTTTAGTAAAAAATGATCTCATGCAAGTTAATTCGGAATTTAATCTTTATACTAATGAACTTGCGACCTGCGAAATATGGAATGAAAAAACAATTTTAGATTCTGGAATGATTATTGATTTTGAAACTTTGGATAACATAAGGTATGCCAATTCCACCCCAAGATTAACATATAGAGGGATTTTATATGCGATTCCATCTGAATTAGGAAAGGAGTTTAACCTTAAGCGAATATGGAATTAAATCTTAAGGGAAAGAGGGCACTAGTTACAGGAGGAAGTAAAGGTATAGGAAAAGCTATTGCTGATTTATTAAAACATGAAGGAGCCGAAGTGAATGTGCTATCCAGAACAGAAGGAATTAAATTGGATGTTCTTAAAGATTCAGTTGACATAATAGAAGGAAATTATGATATTTTAATTAAC
>JACPLS010000075.1 GCA_016186375.1 Candidatus Pacearchaeota archaeon | reverse complement strand
GCAGATAAAGTATTAATTTCTGCACCTGGAAAGAAATGTGAAGCTACCATAATAATTGGAGTAAATGAATCAATGTTGAAAGATCAGAAAATTGTTTCTGCTGGAAGCTGTACTACAAATTGTGTTGCTCCACTAGTGAAAATTTTAGATGGAGCTTTTCAGATTGAGAATGCTTTTTTTATTACAACACATGCTTATACTTCGTCTCAACATCTTGTTGACGCTTTTGAGAAGAAAGATGATGTTAGAGGTAGAGCAGCCGGTGTAAATATTATACCAACAACGAGCGGTGCAGCTACCTCTGTAATTGAGGCAGTTCCTGGATTAAAAGGAAAATTAGACGGATATGCTTTACGCGTTCCAGTTGTTGATGGCTCAATTGCAAGCTTGATTGCGAAAGTTAAGAAAAAAGTCACAAAAGATAAAGTTAATTCTTTGTTTAAAATCAAGGCGCAAAAACAACTAAAGGGTATTGTTCAATATTCTGATGAAAAATTGGTTTCTACTGATATTATAGGTAATACAAATTCATGTATTTTTGATTCTAATTTAACATATGTTAATGGTGATTTAGTCAGCATTGCTGCTTGGTATGATAATGAGATGGGATATGCTTATAGACTAGTAGATATTGCTAAGCTAATGCTAAAAAATAAATATTAATAGCAAAGATTTAAATATAACCTTAATTATGGTTATTATAACCTTTATAGAGGTTATAATATCAATATAAAATGAATTTATTAGAAGCTTTGAATAAAAATCTGAATGTCAGAAAGATCTTTGGGAAAAGAGAGCTATTTATAATAAAGAAACAACTCCTTGAAGTGCCATTAACACAATCAGAAAAGAATCGGCTTTCTAGGGATATAAGAAAAAAACTAGAGTTTATAGGAGAGATATCAAAATTTAAAGATGAATTTAAATTAAAAAGGGGGAGTGTAGTAAATGCTCTTATAAAAGATATGGAAGTACATATCATAGAAAGTAAATATTTTCCAAAAATAAAGAAAATTATCTTGTTTGGCTCTACAGTAGAGAAAAAGAGAAGATTAGATTCTGATATTGACATTGCTGTGGAGTTTGTTAAGATTGATTTAAGAGAAGCAACAGAGTTTAGAATAAAATTTAATTATAATAAATATGTTGATGTGCAAGTTTATAATATCTTGCCAGATAAAATAAAAAAAGAAATAGATGAAAAAGGAGAAGTTCTCTATGAAAGAAAGAATTAATGACAAAATTGAGGAAATTGAAAATTATCTTTCCAGACTTATAGATATGGCGCCAGAAACATTTGAAGCATATAAAACAAATGGAGAGAAAAAATGGTCTTGTGAAAGAGGATTAGAAATGATTTCTGAAGCTTCTATTGATTTGGCTTTCTTAATTATAAAGTATAAAAAACTAGAAAATGCTATTGATGATATCGGTGCTTTCGAGATACTAAAAGAAAATAATATTATCCTGCCAGAGCTATGTGAAAAACTACAAGACTTAAAAAAGATGAGTACTTATTCATTTATATGGACAGATAGATGATGAAAAGGTTTTTCAAGCAATCTCAGAAGAATTAGCAGAAGATATACCTAATTACTTAAATGCTGTAAAGACGTCTATAGAAAAAAAGGAGAGAAAAAATGAATCTTCCAAACTTAGATAAAATATCTTTTACGAACAAAAAAGTTCTATTGCGTATTGATATAAATTCTCCTGTTGTCAAGGGCAAAATAGCTCTTGGACCTAGATTTCTTCAGAGTAATATTACAATTAAAGAGCTCTTAGATAAAAAAGCGAAGGTTGTAATAATCGCACATCAAGGGAGAAAAGAAAGCAAGGATTTTTTATCTTTAGAGCAACATGCGAAGATACTTTCAAAATATCTTGAAAAGGATATAAAATTTGTACCTTACTTATTTGGGGAGAAGGCTTTGATTGAAATAGAAAATCTTGAACCAGGAAAAAGCATATTACTGGAAAATGTTAGAGCATCTGATGATGAACTTAATATTAATGATATAAACAACAGGTATCATAGTTTTTGTAGATTATTTGATATTTATGTCAATGATGCTTTTTCAGTTTCGCATAGAGAACATGGCAGCATTGTCATCCCCCCATTACATTTGAGAAGTTTTATAGGTAGGATTTTTGAACGAGAACTGAACGCCGCAGAACACTTTTCATTAAATAAAGCAGAAAGTACTGCTCTTGTTTTAGGTGGAGCAAAAGTAGAAGATTATCTTCAATTATTTGATTCTTTAAAAAAGAAGAAAAATAAAATGCTTGTATCTGGTGTTTTAGCAAATCTTATATTAATTGCTAAAGGCAAAAATCTTGGATACGAAAACTTATGGATTATTGAACAGGGCTATGAACCTTTAATTCACAAGTTAAAGGAGCTTGTAGAAAGATATGAAAAACAGATTATATTACCTATCGATTTTGCTTTTGGAGATGTAAAAAGAAAAGAAATAACACTTGAGAAAGCTCCATTTAAAGATAAAATTTGGGATGTTGGGAAGAAAACTGTTTCGTTATTCAAAAACCAGTTGGAAGATGTTGAGGCCATATTCATGAAAGGGCCACTTGGATTTTCAGAAATACGGCAATTTAGCAAATCAACAGTTGAATTATTGGAATTTATTTCTGAATTAACAGAGAAAAAGAAGATATTTAGCCTTCTTGGCGGAGGACATTTAACAACCACAATTGAAAAATATAAAATTCAGAAGAATTTTTCTTATATTTCATTATCTGGGGGCGCATTAATACAATATCTTTCTGGGAAGAAATTACCTGGAATTGAAGCTATTGAAAAATGTGAATTTAATAGATAATTATCCTATTTTATTCTTTAGAAGATTTAACTTCTCATTTGGATTTTCTGCATCGGCAACATAAGAGCCAACATTAAAGATATTTGCTCCCGATTGAGATATTTTTTTTATATTTTTATCATTAACTCCACCGTCAATTTGAATTATGATCTTTTTATTGTGTTGACGAAGATTTTTAATTTTTTTATAAATACTGGGAAGAAAATTTATATGTTCTCTCCCAGGAGTATGGCCCATTAACAAAACACCGTCTATGAGGGAGATAAAAGGCAGGACTTTATGAATTTCTGTTCCAGGATTGAGAGCGATAAAGGCTCTCATCTTATTCTTTTTTAATTTTTTTACTAGATTAATTATTTCAATATCTTTTCTTAAACCTTCAAAATGAAAAATTACTTTATTAAAACCTTTATCATTAATATTTTTAATATATTTTTCAGGATATTGAAACATTAGATGAGCTTCAAAATTGTTTTTGTATATTCTAAGGTTTGGAACATCTTTAATACTGATGGATTTTGCTTTTACAAAAATACCATCCATAAAATCTATTTGTATGTTTTTTGATATCTTAATTAAGTTGAAAAATCTTTTATTAAATTCTTTTTTTGATGTTGCAAAAATGGTTGGAATAATTAGGTTTTTCATATCTTTTTGTATCCAAATAATTTATTGTATGATGGGTGATCCAAAGCTTTTCCTTTTAATATAACTCTAACCTCTTTGCCTAGAAACATAGTTAAACCTCTAACCCATTTTCAAACATTTTTTTTATATACTCTGGCTCAGCATAAATCCACTGAACACCCTTAGGTCCATAAATTATCTTTCCGCTAGCCCATAAATATTCTAAGATTATCCTTAATGTCTGATACATTATCTGTTTTGGTAATGCTTTTTTTATTTCGGATATTTTCATAGGTATATATTGATGTTTTTTAAGTAAATCCTCCACCATTAATACAGTGTTCAAATTAGGATATCTATAAATCTCTCTTGATTTTTTGCTCAATAAGCTGTTTTCAATTATTTTCATAATATTTTAGTATCAGCTGATATAATAAAAGTACTATTTAAATCTTTTGCTTTCATACATCTCAATTTTCCTTAATCTTCTTTTGTGTCTTTCTTCAAAACTGAAAGAAGTATTTAGCCAAGTGTTTATTATTTTCTTTATCTTATTGAAAGAAAAATTTCTGCCTCTTAATCCGAGGATATTTGCATTATTATCTAAACGTGACATTTTTGCAGAATAAGCATCATAAGCTGCAACAGCTCTAATTCCAGGAACTTTATTTGCGGCGATTGCCATTCCAGTTCCTGTACCGCAAACTAATATTCCAAAAGATTTACCTTTCGATTTAGCAACTTTTTCAGCAACTCTAAAAGCAAAAATAGGATAATCATCCAATTTTTCCAATTTTCCAACTCCGAGGTCTTCATAGTCTACGCCCCTTTCTTTAAAATATTTCTTGATTTTTTCTTTTGTATCAAAACCAGCATGATCGCTACCTATAAATATCTCCATCTTTTTTTCCTTTCTATGTTATATTCTAGATTAAATAAGTTTATAATAGTTATGTTTTGATAGAAGCAACTTCTTTTAGAAAATCTTCTGGATGAGGATTGTTTGCTATGGCTGATGAAACTAAAACTCCTTTACAACCCAATTCATAAGCCTTCTTAACATCTTCACCAGAACTTATCCCTGCACCGCACAAGGGTATAATTTCTGTTCCTTGTAATATCTTAGAAAACTTCTCAACCTCGTGTGACTTGAAAGATGTTACCGAGTTTCCTGTTTCAATTAAATTCGGATCTTCAAAAGCTATGGCATATGGCGATAATTTCTTGATTTTTTCCACTTCTCCTATGCTCGACGCGCAAATAATAAGCTTAAATCCAATCTCTCTGCATCTTTCAACAGTTTTTTTTATGGTTTTAAAAAGTAATTTGTGTTCCGAATGGTTTAATAAACTGCCTTTAGCCCCGGCATCTTTCAAAAATTCAGGAATAACATATCCTGTTCCTTTTCCTAATTCAAAATAATCAACATGTTGAGCATAAACTGGTAAAGTTGTATTTTTTGCTGTTTCCATTAATATTACATTTGGAACCACAATAATTGCCTTATTACAGTATATATCAATTGTCCTGACTAATTCAAGTGCTCTTTGCCTATAGACATAATTTTTAAAATTTACGACTATCATATCTTGTTTTTAATTATAATTAACAGAAATTCAAGGCTTATTAACTTAATGCTTTCTTATTTTTTGATTATACACATATTTAAAAAAACACCATTCTACGATTTTTAAGCATGTACAACATGAAACTAGGTATAATAATCCCTGCACATAATGAAGAGAAAAGAATAGAAAGAACTCTCGAAGCCTATTTATCTTACTTCAATGAAATTGAAAAAGAGGCAAAATTAATATATAAAATAATAGTGGTAATCAATGCATCTAATGATAAAACTAAGGAAATAGTGGAGAAAATTAAGAAAAAAGATAGCCATATAGAATATTTTGATTTGAAAAAAGGAGGCAAAGGATATGCAGTTATAGAAGGATTCAAGGAAGCTATAAAACAAGGTTTTGATTTAATTGGTTTCGTCGATGCTGATATGGCAACATCTTCTTCCTCTTTTTATGATTTAGTTAAGAATATTGGAAAATTTGATGGAATTTTAGCAAGCCGTTATGTTTCTGGAGCAAAATTAATTCCCGCGCTAACATTTAGAAGAGTAGTTGTAAGCAGAGTTTTTAATTTCTTAGTACGCTCTCTTTTTCTTATTCCTTATCGAGATACGCAGTGTGGAGCTAAACTATTCAAAGCACATGCATTAAAAGATAGCATCTATAATTTAGGAATGACTCAATGGGCATTTGACATTGAACTACTTTATAGAATGCACAATAAAGGTATGAAAATTAGGGAAATTCCTACTACGTGGACAGATGTAGCAGACAGCAAACTTAAAGTGGGAAAAACTTCTCTACAAATGTTCTTTTCTGTTTTACAATTAAGAGTAATAAACTCCAGATTTAGGCGCTTTCTTCATCCTTTGAAACCAATAGTAATGTTTTTATGGAAAACAGTCGGATAATAATTAAGATTAAATAGGAAAAATAACAAAATGAATATAGCATTAATTGCTTCACAAGGCGGCCATTCCGGGCAAATGAAAATTATCTTCAAACCAGAAGTTATAGGAAAAAATAATATTATTTTTATAACAGAAAAAGAATACCAAAATCAAACTTTTTCAATCAAAGATAAATATTTCTTAAATAAGTACAGGGGATATTTTTTCAGGAAAGATTATCTATCATTTTATCCTTTAAGATATATGAAAACAATTTTGAATCTTAAAAAGATTTTTAAAAAAGAAAAAATAGATTTAATAATAACAAATGGTGCACAATTATCTATTCCTTCTGTTATTGCGGCAAAACTCTCTAATATAAAATCTCTTTATATAGATACAGTTATTAGAGTAAAGACTCCAAATTGGTCTGCCCGTGCTTCTTACTTATTTTCAGATATTTTTCTTGTACAGCATCAGAACATGGCTAAAAAATATGGCAAAAAAGCTAGATATTTTGGAGGAATATTATGATTTTTGTTACAGTTGGAACACATCCTGAACAATTTGATCGTTTAATTAAAAGAATTGATGAAATTGCTCCAGAGATAAATGAAAAAATTATTATTCAAAGAGGATTTACAAATTATATTCCAAAAAATTGTGAGTCTTTTGACTTTTCTCCTTCTCTGGATAAATATTACCGAGAAGCACGTATAGTAATAACTCAGTCTGCTACGTCACTTATTGAGTTTATCTTGAGATATAAGAAGCCAGTAATAACAGTTCCAAGACAAAAGCGCTTTAATGAGCATATTAATGATCATCAGGTTGAATTTGCTCTTTTTATGGAGGAAAAAACAGGAGTAAAAGCAATCCTTGATGTTAAAGAACTAACAGCTGAATTATTGATGAATTACAAAAAGATTGCGCTAGTGAAGAAAGATAATTTAAAAAAGCTACAAAATTATTTTATTAGGCTTTTTAAAATATTAGGAAATAATAGAAAATGAACAAGATGAATAAGACAAGAATGAAAAACAAAAACAATAAATCTAAAATACGCCCTTTCACAGATAATCGTATTAAATATATAATTAATCTTTTGTCACCAAAAAACAGCGATAAAGTTCTAAATGTTGGCATATCTAATATTCCTGAGATAGAGATTGCTATTGAGGATAATGTAAAAGAATGCTGGACTATTGATATTGATAAACAAAAATTAAAAAAGGCATCTAAGTATCTTAAAAAAACAAAGTTAATCTGCGAAGATATAGATTCTAAACCACTAAAAAAGAATTATTTTGATAAAGTTATTATAATTGAAGTTTTAGAGCACCTTGATTCTGACATAACCGCACTTAAATGGATAAATTCTATTTTAAAGAAAAATGGTTCTGTTATTATTGGTGTTCCAAACAAGCATCCTCTTCATATAATTAATCCTGTAAAGTATTTTGAGCACAAAAGGCATTATTCTAATGAAGAAATAACAAATAAAACTGAAGAAAATGGTTTTAAAATAATGCATTTAAATGTTGTTGAAAATTGGTCTCTTTTGGCAAATTTGTATATTCATTTTTTTTTTAAATTCATTTTGCGGAAAACTATTCCTTTTAACACTTTTAAGAAAAGCGCAAATAAAACTTATATGCAAGAGAATAAATCTGGAATGGACATAATTATAAAAGCGAAGAAGATTAGAGACGTTTAGAGATATTTGGAGTTAATGGTCTTTAGTTTAATTTTATTTTCTTTTAAGTTTATTATTTCATAATCGCTTTTTATGATGTGTTTTTTATTGCTCTTGATATTTGTTAAATTTATTGAATTTAATGTAAAAGCCTTGATAATTATCAATATAAAAGAATTAATAATATCATCTCTACTTTTTATATGTTCAATGAAAATATTTTTAAATTCTGGATTCAAAATATCAATGCTGAACTTAGATTTCATTATTCTTTTCGCAGCTTCCTCTGGTGATTCTCCTATAAAAATTCTTCCACCAGGCAAAGCTAAAAGATTTTTGTAGGGCCTTTTTGCCCTTCTGTATAAAAATGCTTGATTTTTATTACCTATCTTGATAAGGACAATTGGAAGAGCAGATCTAGTAGAAGAGAAATATGGAATATGATATTCAGCTGTTTCAGTAAGTGAATAACCATTTGAATCTTTTACAATAATACCTTGTTTTACAAGTTTTTTGAGCCAATAAGCAAGGTTGTTGGATCTTATTTTTAATTTGTCTTTTATTTCATTAAATCTTAATTTAAATTCGAATGCAAATAAACTCATTATTTTGTTCTTCATAAGTCAAATTTTTTGAGCTTTAATTTAAATATAAACCTTCTTATTCTAAAAAATGGAGATTAAATATAATTCAGATTTAGCACATTACATTGTTGTTACTGGTATTTTAATCAAAGATGAAAAATATCTAATTGCGAAACGGGCAGAATGGGAAAAAGCATTTCCAGGAAAATGGACCGTTCCAGGGGGGAAACTTAAAGTTGAAGATTATTCTAAAAAAGAAAAAGATACATCGCAACATTGGTATAATGTTCTGGAAGATGTATTGAGAAGAGAGCTGCGAGAAGAAGTAGGTCTGGATGTAAGAAATTTAGGATATGTTACAAGTATGGTTTATATTAGAGATGATCTTATTCCTTGTTTAATTGTAAGTTTATATGGAGAACCTGTTGGAGATAAAATTAAGCTATGTAATGCTCTAACTGATTACAAATGGGTAAATTTAGAAGAAGCTAAGAATTTTGATCTTGTCGAAGGAATGTATGATGAATTGGTTATGCTAGACGAATTTTTAAAAACTGGAAAACATATGATTTGGAAGAGAAAGTAGTTACTATTTCTTCTGATACTTAAAAAAATTCCTTATTTTAAAGAGTGTGATTAACCCGTATTCTAGCGTTATAAAAAATAGATAAAAAGGATGGAGAAGCCAGAATAATCTTTTAGTTTTAATGAACATACTAAAAGCTATAAAAAGAGGTCCAAAGAAACTAAGATTATGTGCTATCATTAAAAAGAAATTTATTTTACCCTTTAATCCAGAACCTCTTTGAGTCCACTTAAATGTCTTTTTTTCATATTCGTGATCTATAAATCTGTAAAAATAAAGGCCCTTTTTTATCATATAATTTAACAAATTTGATGCTGTTTTATGATAAACTCTCGGGTTTAAAGGAACAGCAACTTTCATTCTTTGCTCTGCCATAGAAGCGAATATGTCTACATCTCTTGTGTATCCTCCAATTACATCAAAGACAGATTTTCTGAATGCACATCCATTCGCTCCGCCATAAACAAGATTATTTTTATCTAGATGATGGATATAATATTTTCCATCAATTATTTTAAATTTTTCTGGATGTAAGACTATCTGTGCTGGAAGAGAATAAGGTATGGCAAAAGGATCTTCCACTCCAACTGCATTAACATATTTAAGGAAATTAGTATCATTTTCCATAAACTGGAGGAGAGATTGTGAAGCCATTATCTCTTTATCTTTGTTAAAAGGCTCAATTATTTCTTTCAGCCATTCTTTTCCAATCAATATATTATCGTGGTCGAGAAAAATTACTATTTCCCCTTTAGAAGCTTTTGTGCCAAGGTCTTTGCTCATCCCTCGACCTTCTGATAATTTATTAGGATTATGAAAAAGTTTAATGTTGTCGTATTTTTCCATAAATTCTTTGATAATTGGTAAGGTTTTATCTGTTGAACCTCCATCAACTATAATAACTTCATATTTTTCTTTTTTAAAATCCTGGTTAAAAATAGATTCCAGGCATTCTCTTAGTGTTCTTTCTGCATTCAAAATTCCCAATATAAAGCTAATTTCTATATTTTTGTTTTTATCAACTGAATTAATTGAAGTTGTATAATGATTATGCCCAATACTTTTTAATAAATTATCTGAGCTAATTGATATTTGGTTTTTATCAATTTCTTTTTTAATTAAATTTTTTGTTTTTTTTAATTTTTTATCTGATTTTATCCTCTTTCTCGTTCTTATAGCCATAATTTTCCTATAAGAAATAGGTTTATAAATATGATTTTTGTGAATTATAGAGAATAAAAATGGTTTGTATAAATATATTCCTTGGTTAAAACTATGAATGATAGGCAAATTATATCGGAAATTCAGAAACTGGAGTTAGTTTTCGAATTGGTCAGGACAGAAGTTGGTACAAAAACAGATTTATTGTGTGGTAGAAGAAGTTTACATAATAAAGTGTCAAGATATCAAAAAAACAATGAGCCACCACGGCTCAAAAGCCGTGATTTGAAAAGGCACTCGTTTTTTGGATGATCAAGGAAATCAAGTTCCTTGACATTATCAAATTTTACAATCAATATATCCAAGTAATATAACTTGGGATGGAAATCATTTTGAATATACTGATTTTAATTTCTGTACGTATGTCCTTAACTATCATGCCTCAATAGGAGAGTTCGAATATACCCCAGAAATGCTAACAAAAGAAGATAGAAGTAAATTGAATGAAATGTTAAAGACAGTTTCTCCACATAATCCTATTGATTTAATATTATATGTTCCTCCATTAAGCGTTAGAATACCTTTTTTAGATGTCAGAAAAATTTCATATTGGCATTTTGCTAGCAAAACACAACATTAAAAAATTTTAAATTGAAAAAGTCATAAAACAATATTTTTATAAGGAATATTATCGAGATAAATCTGGCACCAAAGTTCAAAATTCAATAGCACCCAAATTTTATGGTCGTTTCTGAACCCGGAAGGGTTACTGATAATTTTTCTTAATTCAATAGAATTGAAAATATTTCTCTTTTCGAGGGAATCAAAATGTTTCCTTATACGGTTAAAAAATTCCTGCATCCCAAACCAATCGCTTATTGGCAAAGTGAATCCTTGCTTTTTCTTTTTTAATATTTCATCTGGAAGCATTTTAGAAACAACTTTTCTAAATAAAGTCCTTCTTTGCTTGAAAGAATTATCAATAGAAGCAAAATATTCGATTAATTTTATGTCTAGAAAGGGATTTCTAATCTCTAAGCTATTGGCCATACTCATTTTATCAGCTTTCATTAATAAGTCATTTGGTAGCCACTCGTTAAAATAATAATTTAAAGTTTGGTTGTGCAAATTCTTTTCATCGTTAAGATATTTGTAAATCGGATGCTCCAATATTAATTTTTTCTTTAACTTCTGATTCAAAAGAGATTTTAATTCTTCTTCGCTGAATGGAAAATAAAATAGTTTCTCATAAGCTTTAATTATATCAATATTTACTTCTTTTAATATCTCTGAAGAAAGTAATAATTTTTGTTTTAGTGGATATCTAAAAAATTTAGAAGCGAAATAAGCAAGATTTCCTTCTAAATCTTTATTAATTAATTTTGGTATTTTCTTTATATAATATAAAAAATTTAAATAATTAAAAGTATCGTAACCTCCAAAAACTTCATCTCCACCCTCTCCCGAGAGGGCA
>JACPLS010000067.1 GCA_016186375.1 Candidatus Pacearchaeota archaeon | reverse complement strand
CACATGCTTGGAGGAGTAGTATCACTTATAATGCTAATAACATAATCCTCAACTTCTCCAAAATCAGCTTTCTCACATTGAGTCGGAGAGGAACCAAATTTCAAGTATACCCTCATTCTTACATCTGCAAGAATAGAATCTGTTGGTACTGCGAATGTTCCACTAAAAGTATGCTCACCAAAAAAGATAAAAGATCCAAGATCAATTTCTTCACCACTATTAAGCTCCTTGTTGTTGTTAAAATCTATCCAGGCCTTGACATGCTCGCTGTAATTTCCGCTTGTTGCTCCATTAACAAAGATAGTGTAAGTACCTCCCCTATTCAACGATGCTAGAGAACTATCCGTAAAATCACTGTAGGTTGAACTGCCTGAATTGCTCTCCGCTCCATTAAGTTCAACTCTGGAAATATACTCAAAACTAGAACTTGTTGTTTCGGCTTGACAATACTGATCATTAACAAACTCTAAAGATAATAAATCAATATCAACGTTATCAGTATTACAAAAACTACAAGAAGGATGAAAGTAATTAATTGTTAAGTTTTTAAGAAGATATGCGGAACATTCTTCTATAGAATTACATATTCTAAATTTTGCTAACCCCCATTTAGAATCTGGCACACTTCCAAGATTTATTACTTTATTTTGATTTAAATCTGAATAACGAACACTAAATCCATCTTCATTTCTTCCCCTATGATAAGCCACAACATCCATAGATTGAACATTTGAAAGAGAAGTTGTAGAAAAAGTAATATTCGCATTTAGCCCGCTACAGCCAAACCCTGAACAACTTTCTGTTAAAGTCATATAGGCTCCATCTTTTTCTGATGTAGAAGATAGACTCCCACTCACACTTCCAGGAGAAACACGAATATTATTTCCTATGATTTTATTTGAACCAGATGACTCTTCCAACTCAATATAGTAGGGCATCATTTCAACATTACATTCTCCGTAACCAATTTTGAAATAACCACTATTGCCCCAATTTGTTCCCCAGCTATTTTTCGCAATCCAATAACCTCCAATATCATCATAACCAGTTAAAACAACTACATGATTTATCCATTGAGGGTTATTACATCTGTAAATTCCGTTACTATCAAAACTACCACTCATTAAAATAGCTGTTGGTAAGGGTCCTTTTTCAACCAAAAATTCTTTTATAGTTTCTCTACCTCCTGTTATTTTATTATATCCATCTATTTTCCATAATCTTTGCTCAAATGAGGAACAGATAGCCGAACATTGAGAATCTGTAGCCGTATAAGGATAGCATAGTTCATCAACAATTCCAGAGTTCTTTACAAAATCCAAAGCCAAATAATGCCATCCTCCATCGCAATCCCCAGCATTACTACATGAAGAAACGAGATGTTGCTCTGCTAAATCAACTTCAAAATTAGGATCATTCTTAGCTATTTTAATTTTTGATTCTACTCCAGCAACGGCTCCAAAAGCCCAACAACTCCCACAAGATCCTTGACTCTTAACACTGGACATCCAATTTTTCCCATCTTTAGTCCTCCAATCAAATGAACTTGGTGTAGCCGCCAAACCATTGGCATTAGTAATCATATTACTTCTTTGCAAGTCGTCTGATTTTCTTCCATCAAAACCAACCTCATTCTCACTTGAGTTAAAAGAATCCACAGAAGCCTTGATAGAAATCTTATCGTCAAGATTCATCAATTCATCTACGGATATTTCTGATTTTCCCGCATTTGTTTGAGCTCTCATCAATCCTTCCTGGTTAGAAGAGGAGCTGTTTAAAATGCACACAGCATACTTATCAGAAAGAGAATTTGCTCCATCTTCTAAAGTTTTTATACCGTAACCATTTTTACTACAATAAGAATATTCTGCCCCACATTTTCCCTGAAAAAATTCCCACCCATCACAAAATAGTACCTGAGAAGAATTTTCATTTTTAACATCTCCATTGGTTATATTTTTTACAGTTATATCCTCAGAAAATATACAAACACTTGTTTCTCCCCCTTCATTTTCTATATTGGCAAATTTATATCCTAATTCCTTGCAATAAGCTACTGCCGGGTTTCCCATCCCGAAACGACCCATATTTTCAGGATTTATTGTTGGATGAAAATCAGCAGCAGAAACAAAACTAAAACCACCAATAAATAAAAGCAAGAATAATATGAAAAATCTTTTTGTTAACATTTTCCTTGGATATAATTCCACTCCTTACATCTATCTCCATTTGATAAAATACATTCTCCACATTCAGAGGAAAATTGACAACTCTCTCTAACAGTGATTATTTCTCCTTCGTTCTTTTCACAAAAAGTAAATTGTTGAGCACATTTTCCATTAAAAAAATCCCAACTATCACATTCTAAATTAGAAGAGATTATACAAGATCCATATTGACCATTTTCTTTAGTTCTTATTTCATATTTATATCCTAATTCCTTGCAATAGATTGCAGAAGGATCTACAACATTAGAAACATCTTTATTGTCTTCTTTATTTTTCCCAAAAAAATTGAAATAAGACAATACAATCAAAACAATTAAGATAATTAGCACAAACATTACCCCAACAATTAATTTGTTTTCTCTTTTCATCGTTAATTTATTTACCTAAACCTTTTTTATAAAAGCTGTTTATTACTCGTAATTGGTAAAATT
>JACPLS010000062.1 GCA_016186375.1 Candidatus Pacearchaeota archaeon | reverse complement strand
CGCGCATAGAATTTTCTTTTTTATTTTTCTTTTCTGTAACTTTCTTAACTATTTTAGATTTTGTCCTCGTTTCTGCAGATTTTTCTAGTTTAAGTTCTCTAATATCGGGCTGTTGTAATTGTGCTTTCATTTCAAAACAAACAGAATATCTTTTTTGAGGTTTACTGTTCCTCCATTTTCTAATTTAACTGAAACATTATTATCTTCAATAGATTCAATAACTCCATATAGCCCCTGATGCTTTCCTCTAATCACAAAAGCCTTTCCACCTTTTTCTAAGGAAATATGGTTAACAATCTTCTTTTTATCATCTAAATAAACTGAATCTCCATTTACAATGTTTTTCTTATCAATAAGAATATTGGTTCCATCATGTAGATTTAATTGAATTTTCCCTTTTTTAATAATATTTTTTCCTTTTACTTTAAAAACCATATATTCAGCCTTATTCAGTTCTTTAAATGCAAATTTTCCAGTGCGAAGAAGAATTAATTGAAAAGTTTTACCTGCTTCAAATTGATTAAATAGGCATATACTATCTCTATAATCCTTAACTATTCGCCCATTAATTTTCAACATTTTTTCATTGATCATTTTTCTAACTTCCCTCGCTGTTCTGGCTAATTTAAGCATATCTCTGGTTGCTATAACAACAGGCACTGAATCATTAACAAATGTTCTGGCTTTTGCTACATATTTTGTCCCTTTCCTTTGAATCGGAAGCTTTGTTGAAGCTGCCTGTCTAGTTTGAAACATTTTTCTTTTCTCCTTTCCTTTGTAAAATTGCTAGTCGCTCTTTATCATCTAAGTTTAAAGTATGAATTTGAAGGCTGGAAGGGTGAAATTTGATATTGACTTTTGACCCATCCTTCTTTGTCCTCTGAATTCCTTCTAATGTAATCATTATATTTTTTAAATTAACAGAAGTTATTTTTGCCTTTTTTTTCCTAAAGGCACCGCGCATGACAAGCACCTCATCCCCTTTCCTGAGGGGAAGACTTCTCTTGCCATACTTCTTTCTTAAATCTTTCGAAAGATTTGCATTTAAAAACTTATGCCTTTTATGCAGGGGAGCATTAGCTATATATTTTCTCTGCTTTCTTGGCTGACTGCTTGAATTCCACGATGTTGAAAACTTTTTTTTCATTTTTAAGCTCTGACCCCCCCAGGTAATTTATAATGATAGTATTGATGACTGCCATCCCTTTCAATTTGTCTCTTAATTATTCCTCTTTTAACCATTATCTTAAGCCGTGCTCTAAGATAACTATCAGATATTTTACTTCCTCTAATTTCTAATCTGTCATAAATAGAATTAGTGTCTAAACTCTCCCTTTTATTTGCTTCCACCCCAGTTCTAATTACATCGATTATTACTTCATCTATTTCTCTTGTCATAACACAAATTGCGCTAATTTCGCAACCTCCTTCCATCTTTCTGAAATTTCTCTTGCAACAGGACCTTTAATCATTGTTCCTTTCGGGTTTCCTTTTTCATCTTTCAATAAGGCAACAGCATTATCTTCAAAACAAACCCTCTCCCCAGTTTTCCTTCTATATGGCAGTCTTTGCCTTATAATAACAGCATCAAATACTTGTCCTTTCATATCAGGCTTCCCCGCCCTAACAGAAACTTTAACCCAATCAGCAACTCTTGCTGTCTGCTGTCTTCCTTTCTTTGTTTTCCCGTGCTTTACACCTGTGATACGGACAATTCTGGCTCCAGAGTTATCTGCGGCTAATACATTGCTTCCAATATTCAATCCTCTTGTCACTCGAGCTCCAATTGCTCTCATTTTGATAATACTCCTGCCAATTTTTCATCACTTGTTCCAAACACCAATAATAATTTATCTTTAAAAGAGGAGACTTTTTCTGAGAGAATAGAATCATATACATATACTCTACTCCAATTAAGATATCTATAAGCATTATTTTCTTCATTTGTATCTAGAAATATTTTAATTGTTAAACGAAACTCCCTTAAAGATTCTTGACTAGAATCATATGACCATCTTGCTAATGTTGGTAAATGAACCCAAGAAGCATAAGGAGTAGTATCTAAAGGATTATTTCTAGTTACCATTTCCATACATTTATCTATTAATCCTGATACTTGATTATACTTTCTCTCTAGATCTTTAAAAGTTATTATTTGTTTCATGTTTTTATTCCTCCATTTTGAGACGATTTCACTTTAGAGATAACAACATGGTGAATTATCTTGCTCAAAGGCCTGCATTCCTGAACACGAACTAGATCCCCAACATTAACAACAAGATTATCTGGCAGGCGCGCATGAATTCTTGTTATTTTCTTAGAAAAACGTTCGTATTTTTGAATAAAAACAGTGCGCTCAAATTCCAATACTATTCTTTTTGGAAACTTCTTTTTTACAAATCCTTCAAATATTCTCCCCCGGGTTAATATCTTATCTTTCACTGAATTTATATCAACTGCTCTAGCTAATATTTTGCCTGCGGGCTTTTTCTCTATCTTTTTCATTTTTTTTGTTTCCATGTTCTTGTTAATTTTCTCAATCGTTTATTAATTCTTCTGGAAAGCCCAGTTTTACAAGGATGGCTTTAACCTGCTTCCTATGATCTCCTTGCAGTTCAACAACCCCCTCTTTTACTGTTCCTCCACAAGCAAGCGCTTCCTTCAGGTGTTTCGCAGTTCCCTTGATGTCAAAGTTCTTATCGAACCCAGAGACAAGGGTTGTGATTTTACCATATCTTCTTGATACAGTACTCACTCTTATCTTCTGCTCACTTTTGGCAATTTCTTCAAACACGCCAGCATCTGTCGGTAAGCCAAGTTTCGGATCTATGTCCATTGTTATTTATTTTTCACCTCCGTTGAAGAGATGAATGTTTTAAGGCGGGCTATTGACCTTTTAATTTCTTTGGTTTTTGCATTTACCCTGTTTGCAGCAACATTAGCCTTAATAAGTTCCAGTTTAAGCTCTGTCATTTTTGTATCTATACTATTTTCATTTAATTGCTTCAATTCTTTATATTTTAATAGTGCCATTTATTATACACTCTCCTTTGTAGATTTTTTTGTTTTTTTCTTTTTTTGTTCTTGGACAGGAATTTCAGGTGTCTCAACTGCTTTCTTCAAATCTTCCATATCCGATGAAGTTTTCCTTATTTTTTCTCTAACAGAAGAGTCTATTATTATACGGTCATGAATATGTGCATCCGGAGGCAAGATAGATACTTTTATTCCTACCACTCCTGGGAGTGTTGTAGCCTGCGACATAGCCCTGTCGACAACCTTAGCAGGATCCCCAGTCTTTTTTAAATATCCTTGTGCAAACCTCCAGCTGCGTGCTCTCTCACTTGGCAATTTTCCTGATAAGACAATTTCCACACCAAGTGCACCAGCATTCATAATAGATTGCAGCATCTTATAGGCAATAACTTTAAATTTCAAAGATCCATCTCTTTCTAAGGCAATTCCAATTTCATCAGCAACAAGCTGCGCATCAAGAAGGTGATTCTTAATTTCCCTAATCTCTATATGAGGATTGTCGAAATGAAATTTCTTCTTAATTACATGCGTCAATTCATCAATCTTCTCCCCTCTCCTACCTATGACAAGCCCTGGCTTTGAAGTTGAAATTATTATTTTCTCTCCAAGAGGAGTATATTCTATAGAGACATTACTTATTCTTCCTTTTCCAAGGGCATTTTTGACGTATTCCTTAACACCTAGTTCTTCTTTCTTAAAACCAACAAATTTTTTCTCTTCCATTTTAATTCCTTGCCACCTCAAATTTACTAAATAAATTAATACTTTTGGCTTGGAAAAATTTAATCAATTCTTAAATAAAAATAAATTACTTGAATGGAAAGGCAGAAAATGGATAGACTTGCACTATGAGAAAAAGGATTATTTGTATGATTATCTAAACAGCGTGTTCTTGCATTTTAAGTTTTTCCTTCGATTCTTTAGGCTTAATTTCCTGCTCTACAGGAAATTCCTTTGCCTTTAATACGATAAAAGCTCTTTTAAACCTCATGCCTCCGCGTTTTGCAGGCCTTGAATCCCAAGTAGCAGAAGCATAATAAATCCTTGTTTTATCCAGATCCATGCTGTTTACAAGAACGTTTCCTCTAAGCCCCTTTAACAAATAAATAAATTCTTTAGCCGCATTTACAGGATATCTCCCAGACATCATTCCTAGATGGTGGCGATGAGGAATTTCTCCCTTAAATGGAATTGGCCTTTTCATCTTTATTACATCATTTAATTCTGAAATTGCAGTATCAATCTCTTTATTCTTAATGAATTTACAGATATACATGCAATGCTTCTTTGATGCGTGAACATTTATTCCTCTTGCAACAGCCTCTTCTTTCTTAATTATTTTTTGAGAAACTTTCTTCTGCGGAGTTTTATCTTCTTTTTTCTCTTCTTTCTTTTCCTCTGCTTCTTTTTGTGGTGTTGGTTGCACTTCGACTTGCTTGACCTCATCTTTTTTGTCTTCCACTTTCTTCTCTTCTATTTTTCCTTCCTTAATTTCTTCTTTCTTCTCTGTTGCCTTCAATTTATTTTTATTATCTCCAGTTACAACTTTCTTATGATTGAATTTCATTTCTTGATTCAGCTTCTTTTCCTGTGGCTTGTTTTGTGGTTTTTCTGTCATCTTCTTGTCCTTCCCAAAGCCATTTTGAAAGTTCTCTCTTCCTCATCAAAATCAATTGTAATGCCCCTTATTCCAAAACTAATACTCATTAGCTTAAATGATTCAACCACCCTATCCTTATCTAAATATAAGAGATAGTTTTGATTTTTTATTATATTACGATTAATTTTTTTTGAAAAGTCTTGTATTACATAATTAACGACCTCAATATAATGGAGATTCTTAAAATAAGTCTCTTTCCTATGAATTACTCCTTCAAATGAATTATCAATCCTTCCTCCGCCAAAAACCATACCTCTCTGTACATCTTCCCAACTTGTAACTCCAATTTCTAATCTGGCCATATCAGTTCTGTCTGTTGTTTGTTGTCTTTGAGTTGTCATCTTATTTCTTCTCCGATGCAGAACTCTTAGTAGCTCCAATTCCCGGAGCTCCGTGAGAAACTTTCTCTCTTGTGAGTGCAAATTCTCCTAATCTGTGGCCAATCATATTATGTGCGATCTTAATTTCTTTAAACGCTTTTCCATAATGTATTGCGATTGTCATGCCAACCAACCTTGGAACAATTACAATGTCTCGAAGATGAGTCCTGATTTTCTTTTTTTGGGCAACTTGTGTTTCACATCTTTTAACAAACTTCTCAATCTTGTCAAAATTTCGTAAAACAGTTCGCCTGCTTCTTGAAGGAAGGTATTTAGCAACTTCTCTGACATCCATATTTTTCAATTCTTCAATATTCTTCCCCCTGTAAAATAGTTCTTTTGACCTTACAATTACTTCTTCAACCATTTTACTTTCTCCTCCCTGTTCTTCGAGGGCGAATATGACCTACTCTATTTCCAGGAGGCGCATTACGTTTCGCTATCTTTGGCTTTATTCTCTTTCCTCTTCCAGAGCCAAATGGATGGTCAACTGCGTTCATCTTCACTGCAGAAGTTCTAGGCCAAAGTTTATTACGAGCTTTAACTTTATAATGCATAACTCCTGCTTTCATGAATGGTTTATGCACTCTCCCGCTTCCGGCAATTGTTCCTATAGTTACTCTGCAATCACCACTAAGTATTACTTCTTTTTTCTTCGGAGTTAAAACTGATATCTTATTATTATCATATTTCTTAAATACTATAGCACTTGAACCAGATGTTCGCATCATTCTTCCCCCATCACCAGGATTTAGCTCTATATTATAAACATTCGAAGAAAGTGGGACATTCTTTAGAGCAAGTATATTTCCTGTTTTTGATTCTGCATTAATTCCTATAGATATTTTGTCTCCGAAAATAGCTCCGTTAAAAGCAGGATTATAAAATATTTCATTTGCTATCTTTAATCTCATTAGTGGAGCGCTATGAGCAGCAGAGTGAAAGATACTAATTATTTCAGCTTCTCCTTCACTCATAGGATATTTTATCCCAAATCTAAAGGCCTTTTTTCTAACTCTATAAGTTAAAGAGCCATGCCCTCTCGCTTGCGATATTATTCTTTTTCCCATTTTTTATATTCCCTCCTATAACGAATACAGTTAGTAACTTCTAAAAGTTCATCAGGTTGAACTCTCATCCCATCTCTAGTTAATTCATAATAAATCCTCTCCTCTGATGGGAATGCTCTTTCTCTGATTGAAAGTCTTTTAACAGCAGTTAATATATTACTTAATCTTGTTATTTTCGCATCATTTGGAGAATAAGGATTTCCAAATCTTAAAAACTCCTCATATTCTCTTCGCGTCATTTCTCTGTTTTGTCTCATTTTACATCATTCCAAGAGTTGTGGCAATATCAATCGCCCTATTCGCCGGATTTAGTTTAACATAAGCATATTTCTTATTTCCCTTTATTAATGTTCTTACTTTTTCAACTTTAACAGGGAAAGTTTTTTCAACTTCTTTCTTAATTTCAACTTTTGAATAAATTCTATCTGTGGCAAATAAGAGAGTATTGTCTAATTCTATCTGCTTTACTGCTTTTTCCGTAGTAATCGGTTTTAGTATCATCTCTTCTCCTCCTTCTTATCAAGTTCCTCAAGAGCTTTTTTTGTATAAATTGTCAATCGTCCAAGAGGATAAAGGTCAGAGAGGTTTATTTCTGGCAATGTTTTTACGTCAATTCCAGAGAACTTGCCTTTTTCATCTTTCCCTTTTATTATAAGAAGCCCAGCATTACTTTTGTATTTCCTGCCTCTGCGTTTGCCCTTTCCAGCTCTTACATCTCTATTTTTAAAAATTATATCTAATTTGTCACCATATATTTTCCTTAAAGTAAGAGCAAGAATCTTTAATTTTTCTGGCAGAGATTCTATAACTCCTGATTCAATATTCTCCTTTTTATCCTGAAGAGAGATATATCTTTTTTTAATATAATTCAAATTAAATGTAGCTGCCAAAGCTGAATTAAGCGCTATCTCTTTTTCTTTCAAGTTTATTTTTCTATAAGAATAAATACCTTTTGGTGGATGAGGCATTCTTCCTCCTCTTGATTGAGACGTTTCTGCGCCTATCCAATAAAACTGATTTCCTCTGCGCCACATCTTCTTTCTTGGAGCTCTTGAGATTCCTTTTCCATAGTGCCCTTTCCATCTGTGTCGCCCATGCCTAATTGTTCCAGAAGCAGAATGTCTCTTACCTGCTTCTTCATAAGAAGAATATGGCTGTCGAAGAATGAACTTTTCAGATTCAATTGACTTTGCTACAATGTCTTCCCTGATTGGAGAATTAAAAACTAAGGGTAATTGTATTTCTGCCTTACTTTCTCCATCAGATGAATAAAGTTTAGATTTCATCTATTATCCTCCTTGTAAAAAGTCCTTGATATTTGTTTTGCAAAATAACCATATATCCCGGTCTTAGAAATTCAATTTCTAAAATACTATTTAATTCATTAACAATTACTCCGTTCATGCAATTAACTCCTGAAATTCAAATTTTTTCTTTTCAGCAGATTTTGTTGGTCTAAAAGAAGGAGTAACTAGTATTTGCCTTTTTGAAGGCCCTTGAACAGAACCTCTTAAGATTAAGTAATATCCTCTTATTTTTCCATAATGCTTAAATCCCGATGAAGGATTTATGTCTTTCTCTGCAATGTTCCCGGAAGAAATTAGTTTTAGATTATAATGTGTTCGAGAAAAAAATCCCAATTGCCCAGCTTGAGGAGCACGGAAAGTAACTCTGGCAGGATGCCACGGGCCTAAGCTGCCAGGCCTTCTTACTCCTTTTTCTGTTTTATGTTGTTTCAAAGCCAGACCAAATCTTTTGATAGGTCCAGATAATCCTTTGCCGATTGTTAGGCCTCTCACATCAAGTAGTTCAAAATGAGTAAAATCTTTTAATGAAATCTCCTTTCCAATCAGAGATTTTACATATTCAATTTTATTATCTGCATGAACTGCTATTTCAATCATATCAGGAGTTTTTTTAAATGAAGTCTGTTTTGCAAGGGAATAAATAAGTAACTTCAAATCATCAAAATCTTTAGGAATTTCAGAATCAAGCGGCTTAAGGTTTTTAGGAATTCTTACAATTTTCTTTAATTCTTTGTCTTGAGAAACGATAACATCTTTCAAAACTATCCCATTTCTGTAAAATCTAACAGAGAAAATTTTCATATTTGGTGTTTCAAGGATAGTTACAGGGAAATAAACCTTTTTTCCCTTGGTCATTGAGTCAGATGTGTTATCTTTAACAAGCGCTGTCGCCATGCCAACTTTATATGCGATAAATCCCAATAAAGAAGAAGTTTTATCTTTTCCTTTGATTTGGCCCCAGTTAACACTATGCAAAATTTTGGCTGCTCTTTTACGAGGCCAAAACTGAAGGCTTCCTTCTCTTGATTTCGATAACTTTGCCATTTTCTATTTTCTCTACTTTGTTTCCAACAATATTTATTTTTATCATTTTCCAAGATGCAACTCAATCTTCATATACCTAATTCTAGATACACTTAAACTTCTCAAGCATTCAATTAGATTCTAATGTTCTATAATTTAAGGCTTTTTAAAGCTTTGCCGAAGCGAAGCTTTATTGAATTTCTTGAAATTATTTAAGATCATAAGAACTTTTTTTCTGAATACAGGATGATATTTTTTTAAATATAGAATTAATTTCTTATAATTTGCTACTTTTCTTATGTTTTTCAGCGTTTCTTTGTCTATGTGTTGCCTGAAGTAAACCATATCAATGAATGTTTTTTCAATGTCAGAATAAGGAAGATAAAAGTCCCCATCTTTATAATATTCAAAGCCAAAAACATAATTTTTATCTATTTTCTTTACAACTACATTTCTCTCAAAAACTTCTC
Organism: Candidatus Pacearchaeota archaeon; assembly: GCA_016186375.1. GTDB lineage: Archaea > Nanobdellota > Nanobdellia > Pacearchaeales > GW2011-AR1 > VGKP01. The sequence continues at coordinate 4,674 of JACPLS010000062.1, read as the reverse complement.
TTATTCCTGTTCTAATATTCCTTGTTGTAACTATAACTGGATTTGTTTCCTGTTCCCATAAATTATGAAAGCTCAAGGCATTTTGTAATCCTAAATAAGATGGTTTAAAACAAAAAACAATAAGAGATGGATCATCATTAATAGTATAATATCCCTTTGTTAATCTCCTAATCTCCTTTTTCTTTAAAAGATTATTAATAAGCAAATAAACATAATCTTTTTTCTTATTTCCAATAATTTTCTTTAAAGATTCTATATTAACTATAGGACTTTCTTTAAAAAATTCTCTAATTTTACTAATATATTTTATTTTACCCATTTTTTTATTTCGGTTAAAATCTCTTCAGAGTTGGGAACTGCACCAACAATAATTATATTTGCTAAGTTTTCTTCATCTGCTGGTTTCTTAAAATTCTCAATTAATTTCTTTAAATGGTTTGCAATTAGTCCCTTTTTTTCCACATGACCAATCAAAAAATAAACATCATAAAGGTCTCTTATTTTTCTTCTTTTTAGATAAGCCTGAATTTTTTCTATGAGCAAATCTTCAGGGCTTAAAGTATAAACATTGATGAAAATGCTTTCAGAAGTTTCATATTTCTTTAAATAGGGCTTTTTATTTTGAAAAGTAGCTTCTAATCTTACTTTAACATTATTAAACATAAATTCTGAATATAACGATGATTCTTTAACTCTTTTTTTTAATATATTAAATCCTTTTCCTTCTAATGATTTAAAAAGACTTTCAATTTTATTCTCATCTTTGTTTATATATATGTCAACATCTTCTGAAAATCTATTTCCCTGATAACATCTCCATATTGCTGTTCCCCCGTGGATTATAGCATCAGGAAAGAATTTATATATCTCTCCAACAATCACATCTTGAGCATAAGCTATTTCTTTCTCTGTTTTCTTTTTCAATCTTAAATTTATAGGTATATAAGCCATAATTTTCATAATCAACCAAAGTTATATATATCTATAAGTTTAGTAGTTTTTAAACTTTTCCTTTTTCCAACAGAAATATATATATATAGGTAAATTCTCCTATTTCTCTCAGAAAAGAGGCAAAAATGGATAGAAAAACATTAATGGCAGTTATTGTTACAGCTCTTGTAGTTGCCTTACTAACCTCCATAATAACTGTGAAATTGACAGGAAATGCTATTTTTGGAAGCGGATTTGATCCAAAAAGACTTGTAAAAGCAAATTCCTGTGATGCTGATAAAACTTGCGAAGTGAACAGTCTTGCTTTAGATGGAGTAAGAATAGATGGTTCGAATGGATTATTAGAAATATATCCAGATAATAAGAGAGTTTTGATGAGAGGAAATTTAGTTATTGGTGAATATTTAAATCCAACACCTTACTTTGATTATGATAATAAATTAACAGTAAGGGGATTAGGAGTCGTAAATCCAACTGGATTAGAATCAAATGCTTTTGTATGCGTTGATGCTTTAGGAGAATTTTATAGAAGTAATAGTATTTGTACAGGAACAACAGGTAATAACCCTCCAATAGTAAAGATAACGGCCCCTGTTTCAGGTAGTGTTTTTAAGACTCCCTTCGAAGATACGACAAAAATAACTTTGAGTGCAGAAGCTACAGATAATGATGGAAAAATAACAAAGGTTGAGTTTTATATTGATGGAGTGTTAAAAGAAACAGATACAACATCACCTTATTATAAGTTTAATTTTGGAGTAGAAGGAATTGGTAAACATTCAATTTTAGCAAAAGCTTACGATGATAAAGGAGCAGTTTCACTATCTGATTTAGTTATCTATAGTTTGGAATGATCTTAGTAATTTAGAATTTTCTTTTTTATTTCTCCTTTTTATTCTTAGTTTTTATGTGTTTTTCATCAATAAAAACACATAAAAACTCTTATTTCTAATATAAATAATGGAAAACAGCGAGAAAAAAGTTGAAGAAAAAAAAGATAAATTAAAAAGATGGCTAAAAGAGCCAGGAAATTTAATTCTTGTATTAATTCTTATTGGAGCATTTGCCATAAGGCTTTATTATCTTCTTCATGCAGGAAATCAAACATTATGGTGGGACGAGGCAGAATATATGTCGACAGCAAAACACTGGGCCTTTTCTGTTCCCTACGATATTAATCAGCAAAGGCCTCCTTTATTCCAATTATTAAGCTCTCTTCTTCTAATTTTAGGATTTCATGAACTATTCCTCAAATTTCTTCTAGTCGCACTTCCTTCAACAGCAATAATTTATCTAACTTATTTATTGGGGAAAGAACTTTTTGATAAAAAAACAGGATTATTCGCAGCAGCAGCTTCTGTAACCATGTGGTCTTATTTGTTCTGGTCAGCGCGTTTTCAGCCTGATTTTCTTTCTCTTAGTTTCCAATTACTCTCTTTATTTTTCTTTTGGAAATTATTTAAAAATCCCGATAAAAAATATGCAACTTTAGCAGGTGTTTTTGCTGCATTAGGTTTCTACTTTAAAATATCTGCTCTTCTAGTTCCTCTTTCTGTTTTTGTCTTCGCTTTCTTCAAAGATGGTTTTTCTTTTATCAAGAATAAATTATATTGGAGATCTTTCTTAGCATTCATCATTACTTTAATTCCATTTATGTTATGGCAATATTTTATATTCGGCAATCCTATTGCTTTCGCTTCATCCTACGGTCTAGAGGGGGGAAGTGCAGAAAGGCCATTTGGTTGGATGGCTCTTAGTTTCTTTTATCAACTGCCCAAATTATTATTTTTCATTCTCTTTTTAATTGGTTCCATATCAGCACTTTGGAAATTAAGTTTAACTTGGGATATCTTAAAAAAAGAGAAAATAAAAAGATTAAATCCAGACATTTTTTCACTCGTTGTTCTGGCAGCAGTATCTGTTTTTTATATCTTTTATATTCAAGGAGTTATTGAGGATAGATGGGTATTCTTAATAATGCCTTTTGTTTTCTTTTTCAGTGCAAAAGGATTATTCAATATTTTTTCCAGCATAAAATTAGATGTTAAAGGTGTAAAGGCATTTATAATTTTAGTAGTTTTTGCTTTGTTTTTCTATTTTCAAATCCAGCATTCTTCTAGTCTTATAGAAAACAAAATTCAGTCTTATGCCCCTGTAAAAGAATCAGCTTTATGGATAAAGAGCCATTCTGATTCCAGCGATAAAGTTGTAAGCGCTTCTTATACACAAATGACCTCTTATTCAGAGAGAAGAACTTACGCATTCACTTGGTATAAAAATGAAGAAGAATTTACAAAATTTCTAAAAAAAGAAAAACCTAGATATTTAATGTTTTCAGTTTGGGAAGCAAGTAATCATCCTCAATGGGCATTTCAATTTGGACAACAAGAGGGTATCACAATAGTTTCTATACCTTACTTGAACTCCAGCATCTATATAAATCAGCAGGGCCAAGCAGACTTAAGCAATTTCAAGACTTCAATAGAAAGAGAAGGAATTAAATTTACGATGGTCTATCCAGAACTAGAAACCCAATTGAGCGGTCTTGCCTTTGTTTACGAAACTAATTATAATGAATAAAATAGTCTATATTTATTTTCCTTTATATACATTCTTTAATTTTGCAATATCAAACTTTTTCATCTTTAGAAATGCTTTATTTACTCTTGCAACTTTTTGCGGATCCATATATTTCAGCATTTCTCCAACTATTCCTGGATTTTTTTGCCAAAAATTTCGTACTTATCTTTGAACCGCTCACACTCTTTTACATAAGGAACTGCAGAAAGTTTTCCTCGAAAAATCAATTTGGGTTAAGATTCTATTTTCCATGAAGGAAATTTTGCTCAAACAAAAAAGAATTTTGCCCGTAAATTTCTGTGGTCCGACCCGAGCCAAAGCAAGAATGCAATGTGGTCGATAGAAGTCGAATTCGGCGAGTAGAAAGGATTTTTATTTTTTTAATTTATAGATTACTGAAAAAATAATCAAGTTTAGAATAGTCCAAATAACTATATCAAATACTAACATCGGAATTGACCACGAAGCTTCCCAACAAATATAAGCTATTCCCCAACCACAGCCAGCAGGTCTATAAAAGCTAGGATAAACAGAAATTATATCTGTCCCAATATAATCTGGACAAGCTCGCCAATTACATGACTCAAACAAAGCAGGGATTTTTACAAAAAATACAATTAAGAATGTTAGTATTATGAAAAATATTTTTAGTTTATTTAATCTAAAAAATTCTTTCCAATCCATAATCTGTATTTAAATTAACTACTATTTATATTTACCTAAGACTTTAATGATGATTGAATCTACGCGAGCCGACCCCCTGATTTTTCTGAAAGAAAAATAATCGTAATGGTTTCGAACCCACCGAGTAATATGTCGCTTAACATATGACATTTACAGAAGTCGCTCACCAAAATTGAGGTTATAAATAAGTGAGCGATTTGGGTTGAAAGTCTGCAAGACTTGAACCTGTAAATGTCTGTTATACAAGGTTTTCTGAAAGAAAAAGTGCAACGTTCCTTTAGCGTTTGTGAGTGTGCGTGGGTGGTCGGGGGTTGGATGGTGGGAATTTTGCAAAAATTCCATTTTAATGAGAGAAATTATCGTGGCATTGTTTTAGTTCGTAGGATTGGGGCTTTGTTATTTTTAATTGGATAAATTTGGCCTCAGAATCCGAAAGGTTTATAAATAAGTATATCTTAC
>JACPLS010000069.1 GCA_016186375.1 Candidatus Pacearchaeota archaeon | reverse complement strand
AAAGCAAGGCATGGAAAGATGCTTTTTACATCTGGAAGAATGATAAAGAATATTGGCACGAAATTTATAGATACAGAGTAATCATAGAAGGATTCTTTTCATTACTCAAGAAGAAGTTTATGAATTGGTTAAGGACTAGAAATGTAATGGCTAGAGATAATGAAATGTTGTTGAAAGTGCTTTGTTATAATTTAACTATTTTATCTAAGTATATTTGATTTAATATTTGATTAAACTTTTTACCTTTCTTTTTCCACCATCAATGTATAAGTTAATCTCTTTCTTAGGGACACTCCAAGTAACCGCCACCATATGTTTTTCACCAGAAGATAAGTCTCTTACGTCAATTTCAGCATCCGTTCTACCAAAACCATAATATACATGAAAGAATTTTAATTTATTATCGCTATCCTTTACTATAAATAATGAGCCATCCTTATTTCCCCAATTAAGCAAAATAGTCGCTTGATTATCGTTATATTTAACTTTATTTACATCAATCCAAAAAGTTATAGACCCTTCTTCTACGTTCATTTGCGTATTTTTTGTTAAGTCTTCTATGTGTTGTTCTTTAACTCCTATTTGCATTGTCCTTATTTTCTCCCACTATTATAGTAGCATTCTTAGAATATAACACTTTGGTAGGTATATATCTTTTACTCCTCTCAAAAAAGTTAAATTTTCTTGATATATCCTTTTTTATATCCTCTTTCTTATAGTAAAACCAGAAGTGTATGGCTAGGGAAATAATGATTATAGCAAATATAGATAGTAATCCACTAATCTTTGATATCTCTGACTGATTTACCCAAGCAACTAGTTCATAGAATACGTAGCCAACTACAATTGTTATTGAAACAGTTAGATTTATGCTTAAGTATGTAAGAAAGTCTTGATAATTTAAGTTTAATATCGTTATTTCCTTGTCATCTACCATTTTCTAAGCCCGCCCAAAATGGCGAGAATTGCTCCAATTACTAGAGAAAGCACGGGTAAAATTATAATTGGTTTACTACTAGGTATTGTGATGATAGTGCCTGTTAATCCAATAAAAACTAAGAATATTCCTGCCAACAAAGACAATAGATTTCTAGAATCTTTTCTCATATATAATCTAATTAATCCCAACTTAAAAACTATTGCCTTTAGAATTTTATCATTTTATTGACTTATGTCTCTTAAAAAAGCAATGATGATTATTCCTAACCAAATAATAAACAAAACTATCCCTATAAATAATAAAACGGACAGCTGTGGAACTAATAAACCTATTCCGATACATACTATTGCAACTATCAATATCCATATCATAAAAGGTATATCTCCGTGATAGTGCCCATGATAATCGCTCATCAAAAACTCACATAAGACAGCTTTATAATAATTTAGATTATTGATTATCAATTTTCATACAGTCCTATATAATAATAATTTTCGTTGACACTTTATGGACATTTCTCATAGTTTATGGACAGCAAGGCTTATTTATGGACTGTGTCATCATCAATTGGTTCAATAAAGGAGATTCATCATAAAATCCAGGCATAGATGTTGTCTCTTTCATAATTATCTCATAAAGTAATTATTTATAAATATACCATTTTTATAAGATAAGAATATAATAAATTTGAATTTTTTCCAGATGGGAAAAGATTTTAAATAATAAGAGATAAATAAATAAATGGATTCCAAAAAAAATGTATTTCTTTGGATACTTTATGATTTTGCTAATTCCCTTTTATCTATCGTCTTTTTTCTTTATTTTGCACAATGGATAGTAATTGATAGAGGAATATCTGATTTATATTTTAATCTGACATTTACAATTTCCGCTCTACTTCTTCTTTTAACAGTTCCATTAACAGGGACCCTACTTGATAAACATTTAAGAAGAATTACAGGACTAAGGTATACGACAATTTTAACAGCAATATTTTATGGAATTTGTGCAATATTAGCTATATCAAATAAGGATATTTTAGCTTTAATTTTTTTCACTTTAGGTTTATATTTTTATCTATTATCGTTCACATTTTATACTCCTTTAATAAATGATATTATAAGACCGGAAAAAAGAGGACTTATCTCTGGCTTAGGAATAACTGCAAATTATTTAGGACAACTTGTAGGATTATTTATTGTTCTACCGCTTGCAAACGGAACTTTTAGTTTCTTTGGCTCAAATATGAGAGCTGAAACCCTATTACCTTCTGTAGTATTGTTTTTTATTATATCACTTCCAATGCTTTTCTTTTTTAAAGAGCCAAAGAAATATTCTATTAAATTAAAAATTAATTTAGGTTTAAAAGAAACAATTACAGAAACAAAATTATTATTTTCATCATATAGTTTTACATTTTTTATAATTGCATATTTTTTATTTAATGATGCTATATTAACAGCCACAAATAATTTTCCGATATTTCTTGAACAAGTATGGGGCATCTCTGACACAGTAAAAACATATCTATTATTAGGTATTTTAGTTACATCTGCTGTTGGTGGAACATTGTCCGGATATATAGCAGATAAGTTCGGTCATAAAAGAACTTTAACATATATTCTTTTAATATGGTTATTCGTTTTTCCTTTCGTAGGATTCATTAAAGATTTTACTTTGTTTGTAATTGCAGCTATTTTTATGGGGCTTTGTTTTGGTTCAAATTGGGCTGTTTCCCGTTCAGTTATGGGGTATGTAGCTCCTAAAGGCAGACATAACTTAGCATTTGCTTATTTTGGTTTATCAGAGAGAGCTTCATCTCTTCTCGGGCCAATAGTTTGGGGTTTATTAGTAACGAATTTAACCTCACTAGGAGATAATAGGTATAGAATAGCCGTTTCAGCTATGACTTTATTCGTTCTTCTTGGTTTGATTGCTCTTTCAAAAGTAAAAAATGATAAAACAGAGTTTATCAATAATAAGTCATAACTAATAACATTCATATAAAATACATTAAACTGCCTACGGCAGTTTAAGTAGCTTTCTAAAAATCATGCTGCTCACAATGCTTGTTCCAATATACCACCAAATCCATGTCTTTGCCAATGCAGTTCCAACATACCATTGTTTGACTAAACCAAAGAAAATAATTATTGGGATCATTGTAATTAATAAAGGTTTGAAAGAGTGTTTCATCATTTCCATTGAGAGAGGCATTATTTCTTTTTGTATATCCATCATTTTTTGTGGATTATTCTTATGTTTCTTAGCCTCTTCCTGTAAAGCTTTTTGCTTCGCCTTTAAATCCCTCATCTTCTCTTTATCAAGGACAAAATAATTTACTAAAGAAATCAAAAACGAAACAAGCGTTGCTAAAACAACTATGCTAATTTTCGGATATTGTTGAATTAATTCAATCACCATTTTAATCTTTCCTTTCTAAGATTTTAAAGAAAATTGCGTATTTAAACCAACCTATTTTTCATGTCACTAGTACAACATCTAAGTTCAGTATAATCATTTGCTAAACTAAGTGCAATTTCTAACTTTCCTATTGTAAATTTGGCTTTTTCTACGGCCCCATCAACAAGTTTTACAAAATCTTCATATATTGGTAAAGAAGCCCTTTCACAAACATATTCATTTGCATACATAATATCAGAGTGTAGTACTCCTAAAATCTGTGTTTTTCTTAAAGTTTCGAAACGAGATAAAGGGCTTGCAAGTATTAGTTCTGCATATTTAACATGTTTATAAGTTGATTGTCTTATTGCTAATAAATTTTCTGAAATTCTCATAATTTCATCAATTTCTTCATCGCTATAAATTACATTGGCCATAATTTTTTATATTATTAATGATATTTAAATCTTACAGAAGAAATTTATTTACTAATCAGTAAGAATTTATCATTTATCCAATAAATTTCCTCAAAGCAGGATGCATATCCATTGCGTGCTGTTGTGCAATGCTCTGGTAGAGCTGATACATAATCATAACTGCAAGAAGAATTGCTGTTCCAGATGTTAATGCACCAAGAATATCAGCTATAGCCGATAATGCTCCGACTGCTAATCCACCCATTATTGTAAGAGGCAATATATATCTCTTTAAGATAGATTCTAAAACCCTTTTATCTTTTCTAAATCCTGGAATTTGCAATCCAGAAGCAAGAATTTTCTTTGCTTGATTTTGCTCGTCCATACCTGATGTTTTTACCCACAACACTGCAAAAAGTGCTGAAAATGCCATATAAAATAAAAGATGTGTAAATGTTTGTATTATCTGGCTATTCTGTAGGCTACCTCTAATTATCCCTTCTAATACATTTGAACTAGCAAACCAATAAGAAAGTCCCGATGTCGCTTGTCCGTTTGAAAAAGCCCCTATAAATGTTGGATGGCCCAGCCAGTTTTGCAATAGTCCTCCAAATAATTGTATGTTAGCAACAAGGGCCGCAACAAGAATAACAGGAATAACAGAAGCATAAAAGAATTGAAGAGGCCATTTAATGCTATACCCTCTTAATCTTTCAAAACTTAAAGGAATTTCAACCTTCAAACTCTGTGCCCAAACAACCATAAGGAAAATTCCAGCAGTAACGACTATAACAAGCAGTGCAGCAAGAGCTTCTGTTGGTGCGCCGTTAATTACTGATTGGATAATAACTAATATTTTTCCAGCGCATTGAGTTCCTGAAAAGTCAGCAAGACAATTTTCTCCTTGTTGTCCAATAAACTGGAACAATCCGGAGAATAGCCTCCATGCGACACCAGCAACAATAAATAGCGATGTTCCAGATCCAAAGCCCCATTTAGTCACAACTTCATCCATAAACATAATAGCTAATCCTCCTAAAACTAATTGAAATATAAGTATATAAGTGAAAGATGGAGATACTGGCTGCAAGCCGCCCATAATAACATAAACTGAAGCTTCAAATAATATAAAGAAAATCACTCCAAGTTTTTGTAATCCTTGGTAATATTTTTTCCCATCGCTAGAATTAGTGTCAATTTTAAGAATTCCAGACCCCACAAGTAATTGCAAAATAATAGAAGACATAACTATTGGTCCTATTCCTAGACTAATGATGCTCCCAAAATCTGTTCCAAGAATTAGGGCAAGATATTCAAATTGTGCGAGTGAATTTGGACCTAATCCATAAAGAGGTATATTAGCTAAAATAAAGAAAGCTAAAAGTATAATAAATGTCCATTTTAGTTTCGTATTAAATGCAAGTTTCTTTTCTATCGGCCTCTTTACTTCAGGCAGATTATATAGAATATTTTTAATATCCATGTGATGAAATGAAAAAAAGACTTTTTAAATCTTGAGGATTTATTAATAGAGATATTATAGTAAGCTGTTTATTTACTTAATTCCTTTCTTTTTTCCCTCAAAATAATTTCCCCACCAGATTTCTTTACTTTTTCAATTGCAGAAGCTGAAGCTGCAGAAGCTCTAATTTTTAGTTTTTGGCTCAAATTTCCCTCTCCGAGAATCTTGAATCCAGTTAAGTCTATTTCATTTCCTTTAATTTTAAAAGATTGCAAATTATTCTCAATGTCTGACAAATTAATTGCATTTAATTTTTGAGGAATATTACCTCGCCTTAAAGTTTTGTCTTTTCCAAAATAATTATTTCCGCCTGTTTGGTTAATTACTAAAGTTTTCTTCTGGTCTCCTCTCTTTCCAGTCCCAGCCATACCATATCCTCCTCTGTTTCCTGATCCTCTGGTTCTTTCTTTCGCTCCACGGAAAGCAGTCTGCTTTCCGTGTCTTCTTCCAGATTTACGTCTTTTTTTAAACTTCATTTCTTCCTCCTAGTTTTTTTCTTTAATGACTTTATTCTTGAATAACCTTTCAATTCTTCTTCATCAGTTTCTTTAAGTCTTTCTTCTACAATTTCTTCCGGAAGTTTCACAAATGTATCTATTTTTCCACAATTCATACATTCCTCTGGATTTTCATCGCTGTATTGTGTATGCCCGCAGGAACACTGCCACATAAAACCTGTTTGAGAATTCATAGTCCTCTCCTGCTTAATATACTATGTGCAAATTCCCTATCTTT
>JACPLS010000002.1 GCA_016186375.1 Candidatus Pacearchaeota archaeon | reverse complement strand
CTATATGCCCAAAATGTCATAATGAGATGGAATTTATCATGTATTGCAAGAAACCTCCACCAATTGATAAATCAAAAATAACTGTTTGGTTAGAAATGCAACGATTGTCTTAGCGGAGCTGCCCGAAGGGCATTAACTTGTGTGATTATAGCAAGACCGAGCTAGTGGTAGAATTTATTATTGATTAAAAATGATAACAGTAAAGAATATATACTTCTTTTAATAATAAAATAAGTGGCAAATATATTACTATTGAAGATATATCTTAAAGATATAAAGCCAAAGATTTGGAGAAGATTTTTTGTTAGTGATAATATCTCATTTCATCAATTGCATAACATAATACAAGAAATAATGGGTTGGGAAAATTATCATTTATATTCTTTTAATATAGATGGAATAAGAATTGAATTGTCTGATGAGGAAGGATATAGCGAGTATGAGTCTGAAAATTCGAAGAAAATTAAATTTAATAAGTACATAAGAGTGGAGAAACAGAAATTTTATTATGAGTATGATTTTGGTGATTCATGGGAACATGAAATTGTTGTTGAAAAAATATTTGAAAATCTTCCTGAGGGCATTAAACAAATTCCTTATTGCTTAGAGGGACAGAGAGCCTGTCCACCTGAGGATTGCGGAGGAGTGTGGGGATATGAAGAGCTTATTAAAATATGCAAAGATAAAAATCATCCTGATTATGAAGAGAGAATAAAAGATTGGCTTGGTGAAGACTGGGATTTTGAGAAATTTAATGTCAGTGAAACAAATAAAAAATTAAGATGAAAAAAAGCATTGCTAAAAGTTTGGATGAGATCAAGTTTGTTTCTTTTAAAGAGCTCTTATTGCCCGATAACGATAAAATTAGGAAATTAAAGAGTATCTATGGGATGGAAGTCGAATATCTTGATTTTTTAGGCCCGCTTGAATTTTTCATTGCCAATTACGGTATTACAAACACGAAACTTAAAGATAAAGATGTTGTTTTGGCTTTAAGAAGATTAAGGGATAATTTGGATAAAGAAATTAGTTTTTTTAGAGATGAGTTGGAATATAATCTAATAATGACATTAAATGTTTCGCTTCAGATACAAAGAAAAATAACAAAACACGAGCTCATGTTAGTTATTAAGTATATCTTATGGGCTATAAATAATAGAAATTGGATTGGCGATAGTAGAGCATACATAAATTGGATTGCTAATTTCTTTCACTTATTGGATGGAGATAATAAGAAGAAATTTGATCAACTATATGAGAATTTGGGAAAAGAGTACAGTTTTAGTAAGGATAAAATAAAAACTCTTAAAGGAGAGAATTTGGATTATGAACCTCCGCCTAGTGAAATTATTTTAGATAAAATGGGCAGTGAAAATTTTGATGAAAATAAAAATGAATTTTGGAGTCCGGGCGCTTATGCGCAGACAGTTTCTCCCGCTGATGAAGATTTTGAAGAAAAAATGAAATATTTTGCAGGAGATATTGATGAAAAGAAAGAGAATAATTGTAAGAAATGCAAAACCCCGATAGGCAAACATAATTTACATTGGCATGAAGGAATGTGTGATGATTGTTTTTTTAAAGAATATAAAATGTAAGTTTTTTGTCATATAATTTAAAAACTCATTTCTCTCTAAAAAGTAATGAGAATTATTGCAGACTTGCAAATACATAGCAGATTTGCAAGAGCAACGAGCAAAGATATTACTCTTGCTAATTTGGAAAAATGGGCTCGGATTAAAGGCATCGACTTGTTGGGAACAGGAGATTTTCAGCACCCTCTTTGGAATAAAGAGATTAAAGAAAATTTAAAGGAAGATGAAAAAGGGATATTGTGGAGTAAAACAGGATATCCATTTTTATGGCAGACCGAAGTTAGTTTGATGTTTTCTCAGGGAGGAAAGAAAAGAGCAGTACATTTGCTGATTTTTGCCCCAGATAGGGAAATTGCTGACAAAATTGTCGAATATTTAGGAAGCAAGGGAAGGCTAGATTATGATGGCAGACCTATTTTTGGAATTTCATGCAAACAATTAGTTAAGGAATTAAAGGAAATAGAAGACAAGATTGAAATAATTCCTGCTCATGCGTTCACACCTTGGTTCGGTGTGTTCGGTTCTGATTCTGGTTTTGATTCTATGGAAGAATGTTTCGAGGAACAGAGCAAACATATTTATGCAATTGAATCAGGGATGAGTGCTGATCCGCCCATGATTTGGCGGTTGAAAGAATTCATTAATGGGAAAATTAACATTGTTTCTTTCAGCGATGCTCACTCTTTCTGGCCATGGCGCATAGGAAGAGAGGCGACAATATTTGAAATTCCTGAATTGAATTATGAGAATATTATGAAGGCGATTAGAACAGGCCATGGATTGTCAGGAACGATTGAAACACCGCCTGAATATGGGAAATATCATTGGGATGGGCATAGGAATTGTAATTTTTCTTGCTCGCCTTCTGAAACAAAAAAACTAGGAGGAAAATGTCATGTTTGTGGTAAAGAGCTGACAATAGGAGTTGAAAATAGAATTAATGTTATTGCGAAGGAAAAAGAAGGATTTAAGCCTTCTAATGCGAAAGAATTTTATCGTTTGGCACCCTTGCATGAATTGATTGCTTTTGTAAATGGGGGCGCTATGACAACAAAGAAAACATGGGCTGCCTATAATACTCTTATAGATAAATTCAGAAATGAATTTAATATTTTATTAAATGTTAAGAAAGAGGATTTTATTAGAGAAAAAGTTGATGAGAAGTTGATTGAGCTGATTTTATTAAATAGAGAAGGGAAACTGAAAGTTAAGCCCGGCTTTGATGGCGAATATGGAAAGATTTTGACGCAGGAGAAGCAAGGGAAGCTGTTTTAAAATTAGGGAAATTAAAAAGGATAGAAATTATATTTAAACTCGTCAGTGTTAAATATAATTTCAAAATCACTTATGTTGTTTGCAAACTCTTCTCTAAACTTTTTGATAATACTTTCAAGAACTTGATATGAAGGAACTTCAAGTTCTAAAGATAAATCATATGTTCCAATCAAAATAAGCATAAAAACAATATTATTCTGCCTTTGTGCAAATTCAAACATTTTTCTTTCTATTTCATCAGACATTTTATGTAAACTAAAGAAAACGCTATAGCGAAGAACCCCTATTTTATCAAATCCTAGTTGGACTGTGTATCCGCTTATTATTTTAGTTTCTTCAAGTTTTTTCAATCGGTATCTAACTACATCAATTGTTGAATTAATCTCTTCTGCTATTTCAACTATGTTTTTACGAGAGTTTTGAGATATTGATTTTAATATCTTTTTATCAATTGTATCAAGTTCTTTTTCAGCCTTCTTTTCTCCGTATAATCTAATTTTTGCTTCAGACATCCCTAAGAGATATTCTTTTGTTAAGCCAGGGGATTTAATAAGAATCGAAACACTTTTTTCGCTAATGTAGTCTCCTATCTTTTTTTCTATATCTCTATAGATTGTGGTAAAATCCTCCGCGCTTTTAGCTAATATGGAAAAATTAATATCCCATTTTCCGCTGCAGGAAACAACCCAACGGATATTCTTATTCTTTACTAGAAATATAATTATTTCTTTTTCTTTTTTGACATCCGTATTATGTAATCTCAAAAGAACTTTATAGTGGATGTAGCCTAATGCAGGCGTATTAACAAATGTTACATATCTCTTGATTGCTCCTTTTTCTTCTAATCTTTTTAATTTGTAACCTATTGCTTGTTCAGAAATGCCAACTTTCTTTCCTAGTTCTTTATTAGTTGCCCTGCTATTTTGGTCTAGCCAATACATCAACTTTTGGTCTTTTATGTCAGTTTTCATAATGTTGTATAAATTTGTATTATTTATAAGTCTTTTGCTTTTAATGAAAAAAATAATTTAGATATTTTTATATAATAGTAATAAGCCACTACTTTATGGTAACTAAAATAAATCCAGCACAAATGAAGCAAATTGTTAAAGAAGTAGGTTCGCCTGCTTTTATTTACATAGAAGCAACTATTTCTGACAATATAGCAAGAGTTAGAAGAGCTATTTCTAATTCAGGTATCCAAAATAAAGTTAATCTTTATGTTAGCTATTTTGCAAACTCAAATCCACATATTGCTGCAATTTTAGCAAATGAAGAAGTCGGATTAACCTTACAGAGCATTGAGGAAAATGAACAGCTAGAGGCACATAATCTAAAATCTATTCCTAGAATTGTTTCTTCTACACATCTATCAAGAAAGGATTTAGAGTATTTTCTTAAAGGTAATCTTCAAGTTAATTATGCTACTCTTAGCAATCTGGAGGAAGCTTTGAAGAGAGGAGTAAATAATCTTTCAATACGAGTCGATTTATCTCCTGATTCTAATCAACGCCAAGGAATAAAACCAGAGCAATTTAACAAAGTATGCAGGATTCTTAACAGAAACAACAGGAAACTTTGTGGAATACATATTTATCCCGGAACAAAAAATAAACTAGAAGTTCATTTAAGGTATCAAGTAAAAGGTCTTGAATGTCTATCAATATTTCAGTCTCTAAAAGAAATAAATCTTGGCGGAGGGTTCAATTATGATTACGAATTAGTGGATGGTCACTTTGATTGGGCTAGTTATTTCATAGAATTAAAGAAGAGAATTGATGAGTTTAAAGTTCCAAAAGATATTATATTTTCCATAGAACCAGGAAGAGATATTTTGGCTGATACTGGGTTGTTGATTGTACAAGTAAATGGGATAGAAAAAATAGTTGGAAAATCTGCATATGAAGTTTTTACTGATGGCTCTTATGTTCAGATGCCTTCTGCGACAATAGGACAAAGACAACATAGATTATCTTTCTATAACTCTAGATTTCAAGAAATTATTTGTGGTTTGATTAATGAGAAAGCAGGATATCTTAGTGGGAATACAACTTTATCAAGCGATAGGCTTTTTCCAGGAATAGTTTATTTTCCGAGCAGTTTAAAGGAAGGAGATTATATAATTCTTGAAGATGTTGGAGCTTATTGCGCGACACAGCACATGGACTTTCTTAATAAATCATCTTGCCCAGAAGCAATTATAAGGAAAAATGGAAGTTTGGAGCTTATAACTGAACGCGGTAAAATGACTGACAAAATAAGGAATGTTTTACAATCACCATGGGAGATAGGAGGACGAAAATGAAAACAGAAGAATCTAATCTCTATACTTCAGCCGAGGCCTATCTAAATGGCCCAGATGGAATGAATAATGAAGTTACAATGTGGGCTGTAAGTGCAGGAGTACTTCTCAAGGAACTTGTAAAAAAAGGGGTAAATACAATGTACGGAGGATTACATCAGAATATTGGATTAGAGATAAAAAAGCTATTACCTGAATGCTCTATTCTAGATATGTGCTCTGGACCAGGAAATTTTCCAAATTATCTTAGTCTTGTTTCGGATAAAATAAGAGTAATAGGAGTAGATATTAATCCTTTATTTGTTAAGTCGGCAAATGAGCGTTTTGGCCAATATGGATGGCAATTCATAAAAGCAGACGCATGTTCTGTTAATCTTATGAGGCAATTTAATTTTGTGACTGCAAGTTCGGCATATCATCATATAACAGATGAATTAAAAGAAGTATTTTTAAGGAACATAAATAGGCATCTTCTTTCTTCTGGGAAAGTGATTATGTGTGAGAATTTTCTCCCCAGATATTCTTCTCGGAGAGAAAGAATTAATGTTGTCAATACATATTACGCTTCACTTGATGATTACTTTAAAGAAGGAAATGCAACGATTGAATCACAGAAAGCTATCAGAGAAGTTAGAGAATTAGAGCTTTCTGGAGTGGAAGAGCATAAAGTAGATTTCCATCGCTTTAAATATCATCTTAAAAAATCAGGTCTTGAAATTGAACTCGATATTCCGATTTGGCAGCCTTTCAGTTTCAAAAATAGCAATGCTGGATCACATGTTTTGTTATTGAGGAAAAGCACTTAAATGAGAGAAAGAATTAAAAATACTCCCATATATATTAACAAATGTTCTTTAAGAATAAAAAAATAGAATATTTAATTGGAGGTTTAGCAGGGGCTGTTTGTTTGGGAGCTGTGCTTTTGCTTCCTATTGATGAGGAGCAAACACGAACTAATAGTGTAAGATTGGGAAATGGAGTTATATTCCAAAAGAAAATTGTCAGAAGTAGTAGTGGATACAATGGAGTTGAAATTACTCAAACTAAGGGAAATCAAAAAATTGATTATATTTGCTATAGAGATTTCAATGGAGACGGGACTGTCGATTGCATAACTAGATTTAATTATTTTTATGGGTTAAAAATTCCAATTCTCTATATTGTAAACTTTATAAACATATGTAAACATAGTATACATATGACTGAAATACCTATAACAGCAAGAATTTCAGAAGAATTAGAAAAAGAACTAGAGATATACATGAAAATAGAGCATTTAGAGAAATCTGTCGCAATTAGAAAACTATTATATAGATCTTTGCAATTTTGGAGAGAGGAGTATGGTATTATGTTGTTGAAGGAAGGAAAAACTACTATTTCTAAAGCTGCAGAAATTGCTGGAATGGACATTTGGAGTTTTATAGCAAAAATTAAAGAAAAACAGATTAATTGGGTTAAGGATAGAGTAATAGAAAAGGATTTGGAGGCTGTTTCTTAAACAAATGAGTTATGTTTTTGATTCTAGCAGTCTCATATATCTGGGGAAAATTAAGATATTAGACCGACTCAAGTTTTTAAAGAGCGATAAAATAATTCCTTTAGAAGTTTATAAAGAAGTTGTTGAAAAAGGGTTTGAAAGAATGGAATATGAAGCAAAGATTATTGATGAATTAATAAAAGAGAGGTTATTTGTTATAAAAAAAGGAAAACAAGAACAGATTGAGGCTTTCAAATCTATTTCTTTTCTAAGCAAGGCCGATAAAGAGATATTAGCTATAGCTAGAGAAATAAAAGCAATAGCTATAATTGATGAAACATATGCTAATAGTATAGCAGAAACATTCGGAATTAAATGTCATGGTTCGATATACTTAATTCTTTTAATGGTTAAAAATAAGGTTTTTAGAAAGAAAGAAGCTATTGAATACATTAATAGAATGATTCAACTTGGATTTTATTTTTCAACAGAGAAATATAGGGAAGTATTAGCTAAAATTAATATGATGTGAGGGCTGTTTTATAGAATAATGGGGGAAGAATTGATGAAGTTTAAACAGATTTTGCCAGTTTCCAGAAAACTTCAAATTGTTGTTTGATTGTTTCTGCTATATCTTTGCTTTTTGTTATAATAGCATGCTGAGGGTTTCCATACAAAATTTCTATAATTGTATTTTGATAGATTATTTTTGCAGTATTTCCCAATAATTTCTGATCAAGATATTTATACTGCGCTGTTTTTGCATAAGATAGCGTCTTTCCTTTTTTATGAATTATAATTCTTTCGGTAATTCTGTTTTTTCTAAAATGTTCCAGTACCCTTCTTAGATAAAGCGGCTCAAGTGCTTCCATAGCTGCTTCGTTAAGGCCCAGGTAAAGAATTTCTTCTTGTGGTTTAATTTCAGTCATCATTTTTCTAAAAATATTTTTAGTTACTGCACTACCTTTCAACACTTCCACTGAATTTTCTTCAAAATTTTTCTCCGCTCTCAATTTTTTCAACTCTTCTATAGTTTTTTCAAGAAAAAGCACCTTATCTTTTTCAAGAATTAGTATTGTATCTAATTCTACTATTTTGAAGACGCGTTTTCCCTTATCTTTTATTTCTGAGAGATAGCCTTTCTCTCTTAGCCTTTCAAGTGCATAGTATAAATAAGGACGGTTAAGACCTGTTTCTTTCGCGACCCCTGTAGCACTTAGTGAACCCTGCTTTATTAGTGTTAGAAATATAATCATTTCGTTCTTTGTCAATCCGAATTCTTTAAATATATTTATATCCATTATTTTTGTAAGAATCTTATCTATATAAACATTATTATTTTTGTACTAATTATTACAACAAAAATTTAAATTACTTCTTTTGTTGGCAACTACATGAATTGTTTAGAAAAATCTCCAGGAGTAAAAACACTCTCACTCTTAACACGAGAAGATGAAGAGATTTTTAGAAAGTTTTCTAGAATGTTCAGAGACGAAGGTAATTGTGACTTTAAGGATAGTTGGGCATATGTTTTGCAAGCAACAAGAAATCATCCTTGGAAGATATCAGGAGAGAATATCTTTATACCTTTCGGGGTGAGTTCTATTAGTGGCGTCGTCGTTCCAAATTATTTTACCAGCCATGATATTTTATTTGAATTAGTGCATTTTTTTAGAAAAGATTTTAATGTTCCGGTTATACTAAAGAATGTTGGTTTAGAAGAAGTCGCTGGGTTAAAGAATTATGGTTTTTCTGAATATACCTCGGACGA